>JADGRF010000195.1 GCA_017881055.1 Sandaracinaceae bacterium | reverse complement strand
GATCACGAAGCGGTAGCGGACGTCACTCTTCAGCACGCGTTCGTAGGCTTCGTTGATCTTCTGCATTGGAATGAGTTCGATGTCCGAGACAATCCCGTGCTTCGCGCAGTGGTCGAGCATCTCCTGGGTCTCCGCGATGCCGCCGATCATCGAGCCTGCAAGGCGCTTGCTGCTGAGCACCGTGACCTCTGCGCCCATCGATGCGGCAAGCTTGACCGCCATGTGTCCGAGGGCTCATAGGCGGGATGAAAGGGGCATCGGTCCCGAGGTGACACAATCACCCAACCGCGAAGCCGTCTGTTCGGCCAACTGTTCCAGTCTTTCCGCGCGGCAGAGTGCATGAAGGGGTGCTCGCGAGCAGTGGGACCGTCCACGAGTTGGGACTTTCTCACGCCGCGGACGGAGCCTGTCCACCGGGCAGGCTGTTCAGGCCGGCCACCTGCGTCAGGCGACGTGGTCGAGGGACGTCTGGGCCCACGGCGAGGCGCGGGCCTTGGCGGCTCGGAGGGCAAGCCAAGGTGGTTCAAGATCTTCGTGATCACCGCTCGCTGCATGATGCACGCCAGCAGCACCATCTTGCCGCCGCACTTCCCGCAGTTGAGAAGATCGTAGCCGAACGCTCGGCGCATCAAGTCGGCCCACTGCCGGCGCTTGTGCGGCGCAACGGTGGAGTCGGTCGCCGCGACATCGACGGGCTCGGCGGCTTGGGGCGCGCGCGCATAGGCGACCACGCGCTTTCGCCAGCGGGCGTGTGCTGAGATCACGCCGTGATAGACGATCAGGTTCTTGTGTGGTCGTGGCACGAGCGCGGCGAGCTTGGCGATGAAGTCCAGCGGCTCCCAGAGGGAACCCCGCCATAAAGCTCGCCGTCACCGTGGACGCGGACGTTCATGCCAAGGTGCTCGATGCTGCAGAAGCCGACGGGACGAGCGTTTCGGCGTGGATCACCACGGCTGCGCGGCGCGCTCTGCTCGTACGAGACGGGCTCGCCGCCGTTGCGGAATGGGAGGCAGAGCACGGCGCTTTGACACAAGCAGAGCTCGCAGCAGCACGCTCTCACATCGAGCGAAGCACGGCTCGGCGGAAGCGTTCGAGCCGATGAGACCGGTCGTGTACGATACGGGCGTGTTGATCGCCGCCGATCGATGCCAGCGTCGCACGTGGGCCGAGCACCGAGTTCGACTGGAGGCGGGCGTCATCCCGCTGGTGCCGTCCCCCGTGGTCGCGCAGGCAAGCCGCTCTCCGAAGCAGGCACAGATGAGGCGTCTGCTTCGTGGGTGCGAGGTCGTGCCGTTCGATGAGGCGGCAGCCCACTTCGCCGGTTCATTGCTCGGCAAGACGCGCACGACAGACGTCGTCGACGCCGCCGTGGTCGCGCTGTCGATTCGGCGCGGAGCAGATGTCGTCAGCGACGACGCCGACGACATTCAACGGCTCCTATCTAGCGCACGCGCGAAAGTGTCGATCCTAGACGTGTGACGCCGGCTGATAGCGCCGATCGGCGAGCGCGCAGCCGGCCACCGACGCAAAGCGCGGGAATCACTGGCTGGGCAGGCGTCCTTGGCTGGCGCCTTCGACTCCGTGCTAGATTGTCAGTCGATGACCAAGGAGCGACACTCGCACTGGGACGCGGTGAAGCGCGCATTCGAGGAGGACGCGAACCAGCGCAACCTCGATGCGGCCAAGCTCACGGCCGAGCAGCGCGTTCGGATGGGCCTGCGCATGGGTGGCAAGGTCGCAGGCACGTCGCCGGACGATGCACGCGAGCTCGAGCGGCAGGCCATCGCGAAGGCCGGCCTGCACGCACGCTGGCGCGAACTGCAGGCTGCCCGTGGCGCGCAATCTTGACGACCTTCTGAAGCTGGCGCAGCAAGCGCTGACTCGCGAACGCGTCGCCTATGCTTTGATTGGTGGCTGTGCACGCAACGTGTATGCGCCGCCGCGCAACACGCGCGATGTCGACCTCGCAGTCGCGCTTTCGGGAGACGAATACGTTCGGCTCGCGAGCGCTCTGGTCGCAGAAGGCTTCACTCGTAAGACCGAAACGCGCAACGGTACCGAGGCGTCTGATCCGCCCGACGTCGCGATGTTTAGCGACGATACAGGTGGCCGTATCGACCTGCTCATCGCGCACACGCCCTTCGAGAGGCAGGCAATCGCGCGAGCGACACCCGCGTTCTTCGACGAGTTGGCGATCACGTTGCCCGTGGTGAGGATCGAAGACCTGATCGTGTACAAACTATTGTCTGCTCGCCCGCACGACCTCGTCGACATCGAAGAGATGGCGAATTTTCAGCAATCGCAAGGGCGCACGATTGACTGGGCCGTCGTAGAACACGAATGCTCGCTGTGGGACGACGGCCAGCATCACGTGCCGCTCACGAAGTTGCGACAGGTGCGAGCGCGGCTGCCATGAGCTGAGCCGCTGGCTTCAACGCTTGCGGCCGCGGCGCGCTCGCTGGTCCTGAGGCTCTTTCGCAATCGCTTCGCGAGCGCTGGTGTGCTCGGCCGCCTTGTCGATCGCGGTTCTCGAAGGCGACTCCGATCCGCGTCCAGTAGCGCTTCTGTCTGGAGTGCACCACATCCTGCTAGTGCACGGTCGGCGGTGTTTCGTTGCTGGCGGAGCTGAGGGCCATGTGCAGCTGCGCTAGGTGGCCGGTCAGGGTGCGCACGCGGGCGCCGACGTCGAGCGTTTCGAGTAGATCTTGGCGCGCGGAGGGATCGAGCACGAGCTGATCGGCGATGCGGTCCGTCATGAGCGCGGGCGTGTCCGTCGTAGTCGCCTGCAGCGCGAAGCCGGGCAGCGCGCGCTTGACGATCGTCGAGATGCGCGTGGCGAGCGAGAGCAGCGCGGTCACGTCGTCTGCGTCGATGCCAGTCTTCGGCACGCGATCGTGGAGCACCGTGGCTTGGGCGCGTCGATACGATAGGCCTTCGGGTGCGAGCTCGCGCAGGTGTACGCGCGCCACGGCGTCGAGCACGATGTCGTAGGTTCCGTCGGGGTTGCGCGTGTGTTCCGTGACACGACCGACGCCTGCGACGTCATAGATGGCGGGCCGTCCTTCGTAGCTTGGCTCCCAGCCGGGTTTGAGCTGTGCCACGGCGATCAACGGCGTGCCGCGACTCAGGCAGTCGGCCATCATGTCGCGGTAGCGCG
>JADGRF010000194.1 GCA_017881055.1 Sandaracinaceae bacterium | reverse complement strand
GCTTCTCGTGCGCGAGCGTCGGACCGAAGTCTGCGTACGTAGCTCGAACAAGCGCCATCGCGGTGGCTCGCAGCTGCGTCGGCAAGCGTCGATTGCTCACGGCGCCACGTCGCTTGGAGACCAACCCCAAAGACGCCAGCGGCCGTGTAGAGCGCGTACAAACGCTCGACCTGTCGCACGCCGAGCCCCAACTGCGCCGCCACCTCGCGCTGCGTGGTGCGCCGCTCCGCGATGCGACGCATCGACGCCAACCGTGTCAGCTCTTTGGTGAGCCGCCGGCCGTCAGGACGCCGTAGCGTCTTGCCCGTATTCGACTTTTGACGGTTCGAGGACTTCGACGCATGCTGCGCGCCATGAGTTCCGCAAATCGCGACGTGGGGCGCTTGCGGTGGCAGTGGCTGCCTCAGCTGGTGTGCCTGCTCGGCCTGGCAAGCTGCAGCCATGACGAACATCCAAGCCAGGCAGCGCGCTCCCGCGACTCTGGGACGCCGGTCGACGAAGCTGGCACCGAGCTGAGCGATGCGCGCGCCGGACGTCAGCCCCTGGATGACGGCGGTCCCGACCTATCGCGCGCCGCCTCTGCTGTCGAACTAGAGAACCGGCGGCCAGGTACAGACGACTACGGCCTGCAGAACCCAGCGAACGCCCATCAGCTAGAGGGCTACGCATCCTCCAGTTCCGTGATGCCTGGAGGCAGCATCCGACTGTTCGTGAACGTCGACGCGGCGCAGGGCGTGCGCTGGGACCTCTACCGCATTGGAGATTACCAAGGACGTGGCGCGAGACTGCTTGCAACCGGCCAACGTGCCTTGGTCTCGCCCCAACCGAGTTGTCCAGTAGACGCCCAGACTGGCCTGATCGAGTGCGCCTGGAAAACGAGCTTCAGCATCAGCTTCGACGCACATTGGCTCAGTGGTTATTACCTACTCAAGTTGACGGACGACGCCGGACTGCAGTCCTACGTGCCGATCATCCTGCGAGAGAGCTCGCCGCGCGCGCCGCTGCTCGTGCAAGCCAGCGTAACGACTTGGCAAGCGTACAACTTGTGGGGCGGGACGAGCCTGTACAAGAACCAGCTGAGCCACAGCATCTACAACGCAGGACGCGCGCGCCGAGTGAGCTTCGATCGTCCATATGGCAGTGTCAGTTCATTCCTGAACGAAACCAAGCTCGTGCGCTGGCTGGAATCGCAGGGCGTCGATGTCGCGTACACGACCAACGTGGACATCGACGCACAGCCCGACACGCTCCTGCACCGCAAGCTGTTCATGACCGTAGCGCACGATGAGTACTGGTCCGTCGGCGAGCGTGACGCAGTCGAGGCGGCACGCGCGGCGGGCGTATCGCTCGCGTTCTTGTCGGCGAACACCGCGTACTGGCGCATTCGTTTGGAGCCGTCGGCCACCGGCGCACCGCGGCGCGTCGTCACCTGCTACAAGTCAGCGACTCTCGATCCGCGTGCTCAAGCAGCAGACACGACCGCGCTGTTTCGCGATCCGCCCCTGCCGCGCCCAGAAAACGCGCTGATCGGTGTCATGTATGGAGATTGGTCGGTCTTCCCGGGTTTCCCTTTCGTCGTGCGCAACGCGAGCCACTGGCTATACGCCGGGACAGGCGTTCACGACGGGGACACACTGGGGAACATCGTCCTTCTAGAATGGGACACGGTGAGTGACAACGGTCAGACGCCCCCAGGCCTGGAGCTGCTCAGCGACTCCCCCGTCGTCGCCGACGATGGGACCAGCCCTGCGCATCAGAACGCGGCCATCTACTACCCGACACCTTCGAGCTTCGTATTCGCAACGGGCTCGATTGGCTGGATCGGCGGGCTAGCGCCCGGCGCGACGGACGCTCGGATCGAACGTGTCATGCAGAACCTACTGGCGCGTGCCGGACAGCGGCTGCCCGTGATGACCAGCTCGGGTGCCGCGCAACCGACGGATGTCGGCGCGGCCAGTGCGAGCAGGGTGCTCGCAGGAGACGGTGAACGTGGGTACCGCGATGGGCCGGCCCTGCAAGCGCGTTTCGCTTCACCGACCGCCTTGGCGGAAGGACCCGCTGGCGAGCTGTACGTCGCGGACACTGGCAACGCCGTTGTCCGCAAGATCGACCATGGGCAGGTCTCGACCTTCGCAGGTTGCCCGCCGAATAGGACCAGGACCGGCCCCTGTTTCGTCGAGCCTGTAGGTGTTGCCGCTGACGGCGACGGCAACGTGTACGTAAGCGACGCGCATGATAACAAGATCTACAGAGTCTCGTCCGCCGGGCAGCTCCAGCTCCTCGCTGGGGCCGGCACGGCGGGAAGTCACAATGACGCCAACCCGTTGCGTGCAACGTTCAGCTCGCCGCGTGGGCTGGCGCTCGACACAGCGGGTACGCTCTACGTTGCCGACTCCGGCAGTCGAGCGATCCGCCGCATCGACGCTAGCGGGGTCGGTAACGCTGCCATCGGCGTAGACGGGCTCACGGGTGTCGCGGTCGGGGCGGACGGGACGGTTTACTTCAGCTCGTATGGCAGCAAAGGGCTCGGCGTCGTGATCAATCACAGCGCTCAGACGCTGGCCACGAACACGACGCCGAGCTCGGGTGCGGCATCGGCCCACCTGCTGCCCATGGACGGAATCGTGGTCCGCGCCGACACGCTGCTGTTCTCGGACACCGGACATGATCGCGTGCGAACCGTGACACTATCCGATGCGCACACGGTGACCACCGTCGTCGGAGACGGTCGCGTGGGCGCATCGATCGGGAGCGGTGCCACTACCAATCTCGTCCTACCGCGCGGCCTTGCGCGTTCGGGCCAGGGTTTCGCCGTTGCTGACTCGGCGAACCATCGTATCGTGGCGTTTGATCCGTAGCGCGGGTCTGAACGCGCGCTGGCACCCACAGCTGTACTCGGGCGCTCAGCCCGCCGACTTCCTACACACGTACACGAGGTTCATCCGGGCGAGCACTTCAGGCGCGAGCGCTCTGAACTCGGCGTCGAGCGGCAAGCCGTCCGCCAACGCGCGCAGCGCTTTGGGATCCGTGTGCCGCGAATCCAGCAGCGTCAGGCCACTCTGCTGAAACAACTGAGTGCTCGCCGGCTCGCGCATCCGGTTGTGGTACGCGAGCCGGTTGCCTGCGAGCCGGTCCCACTGCGCTTGCGTGAACTGCAGGAAGTTCACCGGTGTCTGCGCTTCATCAACGTGAGCGAGCCGAACAAAGTGGATGTCGCGGAGATCGCGTCGGCCGTGCACGCGCGCGTTCGCGTGCTGCGCTGCCTCGGCCTGGAGGAGCAAGACGAAGTCAACGACGCACTGGTCTCGGACTCGCCGGCTCTCGCGGCCTGTTGCGCCGGCTCGACCACGAGGCCGCTCCCTGCGGCAGCTGACAGGTCGGCTTTGCAGAAGATATCTTACGTCTACTCTGCTGAGCCAGAAAGATGAGGGCGAACGTGAAGTGGTACGGTCCGCGGACCCGTTGACTGCACGCAACAGCACGACCCATGCCAGCCGCGTTCGAGCGTCAGTCGCGAAAATCGCGTGTCACACTGTGTCACGCCGCTCACGCCGGTCTGGGCGTCCGTTGACCGTGGCGGCCACACCAGGTACGGGAGCGTGATGCTCACACTGTACGGGACTGCCAACTCGCGCGCGTTTCGCTGTCTGTGGATGCTCGAGGAGCTGGGCTGCCAGTACGAGCACGTACCGGTGGATTTCGCCGGTGGCTCGCGCAAGGCGGACTACCTGCGCCTGAATCCGAACGGGCGCGTCCCCTGTCTGGTGGACGGCGAGCTCGTGCTCTTCGAATCGCTGGCCATCAACCTCTACCTGGCGCGCCGTGCCGCGAGCCCGCTGTGGCCCAACACGGTCGCCGACGAAGCGCGCATGCTGCAGTGGACCCTGTGGGGTACCAACGAGCTCGATGCGCTGCTCGGCTCGCTGAACCGGCAGCGCCGATTGCCTGCAGGACAACGCGACACCAAGCTCATCGAGACCGCGACCGAAGCGTTGACCGCCCCGATGCGCGTGCTCGACGCGCAGCTCGCCTCGAGTTCGTGCCTGACGGGTGCCGAGTTCTCGCTCGCCGACCTGAACCTGGCATCGGTCGTCGCCACCGCGCTGGCCGCGCGCTATGACCTCGCCCCGTTTGTGCACACCAGCGCGTGGTTCGGCCGCTGCCTCGACCGCCCCGCCGCCAAACGCACCATCGCGATGGCGCTGGCTGCAGCCCAGCGTTGGACCGACGGCAGGAGCCAGCGCAATGATGGGTGAAACGCCAGTCCAAGAAATCTCGTGCGACCCATCTCGAAGCGCCAGCGCCCCACCGACGCGCACATCGATTGTATCCGCTTCACAGAGGCGTGTAGCCGCCGGATAGCGCGCCGATCGCCTCTGTGAAGCGGATACGACTGCGTGATCGTACGCCATGCGATGCGGGACGGTGAGCACCCACTGACGCACGGGCACGGCGGGGACCACGCGCTCGATCAGCTTCGAGCACGCTGCGACGGCGGCCGCGCCCAGCCGCTGACGGAGCCCTTACAAGTTCCCGCGCGCGAGCTCGTCCGCGATGTGGTTTCCCGCTCTCGCCGAGAGCGCCATGATCGTGAGTCCCGGATTTTGAAATGGCGCGGTCGTGAACGACGCGGAGTCCGTGACGAACACGTTCTTCGCGTCCCAGCACTGGTTGTCGCCGTTGAGCACCGAGGTCTTCGGATCGCTGCCCATGGCGGCGCCGCCGGTCTCGTGGATCGCAGAGCCGGGCACGAGCGCGCCTTCCTTGGTGTACACGAGCGACGACGCGAGCTTGTACACGGTGCGGCTCAGGAAGTTTTCGCGCTGCAGGTGATCCACCTGCAAGCCCAAGTCGTGCGCGAGCTGGGCCAGCTGCTCGCTCATGTCGCGCACCATGGCCTTCTCGTTGTCGGAGTGCGCGCAGGCAATCTTCGCGGCGGGCAGGCCCCAGGCATCGCGCGCGCTGCGATCGAGCGCCACGTAGTTCTCGTAGCGCGGCAGCATCTCGCCGACGGCCATGAAGAACCAACCCGGATCGATGCGACCGACCGAGCCGAGCAGCGAGTAGCCGCGCAGGAAGTCTTTGGAGCGTTCGCCGCCCGGCACGTTGCGGAAGCTTGGGATGTACAAGCCCGACTGCGCGCCGAAGTCGTACGGATCGGTCTTCGCGCCGGGCTCGAGCGGCGAGTGCGGCCCCGCTTGGAAGATCATCACGTGATCGGTCAGGAACCGCCCCAGGTTGCCCGACGAGTTGCCCAGCCCTTGCGGATGCTGCGGCGAGGTCGAGTGCAGCATGATGCGCAGCGTCTCGATCGTGGATGCACACAGCACCACGACCTTGCCGAGCACTTCGTGCTCTTTCTTGGTCTCGCGATCGATGAACACGACGCCCTTGGCTTTGCCGGTGTTCGCGTCGATCGACACGTGGCTGACGACGGCATCGCTGCGCAGCGTGAGCAGGCCGGTCTTTTGCGCCGCGAGGATCGGCAGCGGAATGCGCTCCGGGTTGTGCTTCACGATGCGGCAGGTGGTCGCGGGCCGGCCGGGCCACTTCACCTTCAGATCGTCGAGCAGCTGCTGCTCGATCTGCGTGAGCTTGTGCGGGCGATCATAGACGCCATCGGGAATGCTCGGGATGTTCGCCGCGCTGCCGTGCACACCAAGAAAGCGTTCCACCTTCTCGTACCAAGGCGCGAGCTGTTCGTACTCGATCGGCCAGCTCTCGCCGAAGCCGTCGTGCTTGGCGGCGTGCAGCTCGCTGTCCGCGATGCGCAGCGCGTTGCGGCCCCACAGGTGCAGGCGTCCGCCGAGCTGCCGGCCGCGATACCAGTTGAAGGGCTTGCCGCTCTCGGTCGTGTACGGGTTCTCGCGATCGCTGACGAACAGGTGCTTGGTGAGCGGGCTGAACGACATGCAGCGCGCTTGGATCTGCTGTCCGCTGAGCACGGCCGTCGCGCGGCTGATCAGCTGAATCTTCGAGACACCCTGCTTCTCGGACGGTGGCGCGAAGTCACGCTGCAAGTCGAGCGAGCGTCCCGCTTCGAGCAGGATCGTTTTCAGCCCGCGCTCGGTCAGCTCTTTGGCAGCCCAGCCACCCGCAGCACCGGAGCCGACCACGATTGCGTCATAGACTTCACTTGCCACGAGCCTACGGTCTCCGCGTGATGTAGCCCCAGACTTCACCTGCGGTCCACGCCGAAAGCAGCGGCAGCATCTTCGGTGACGCACGCACGAACTGGCCGAGGTGGCCCTTCTTGGCTTGCGTCATGCCGTGCCGCACGAACAGCTTCATCGCAATCAGCGGGCCCGCCAGCACGAACACCAAGCGCTGCGGCTCGCTCACGTGCTTGGCGCGCACCTGACCGAACAAGCGGCCCCAGTGAAAGCGCTCGGGGAGCACACCGGCCAGCGACTGATACGGCGTTTTGTAGTCGACGATGGCTTCGTTCGTGAGGAACAGCTTTTCGCCGCGCTCGGTCAGCGTCCAGTGCACCTTCGCTTCGTTGAAGCGCTCGTTCCAGATCTCGCGCACCGACTCGATCGTGGCGCGCTTGTAGCAAACGTTGACGTCGCTGATCCAATCGCGTGTGCCGCTCTCGAACGGCAACGCGTAGCGGCTGAAGTCACAGGCGTAGAATGCCCAGTTGAGTAGATCACCCGGCGCACACTCGATCGCGCCGCCGATCGCGCCGTAGGGCAGCTCTTCGTGCAGGAGCTTCATGGTCTTCGCCCAGTTCGAGCGCGGCGGGGCACGGTCTTCCAGGATCGCCCAGAGCGTGCTGCCGGTTGCAGCTTTCAAGCCTGCGGCGCGCCGCTTGTCGTACAGCTCGTGCTGACCGGCCGCGGTCGTCGTGGGCCGCACGGTGTCGACGAAGCCCATGCCGAGGAAGCGCACCTGCGGGTAGGCGGGCTTGAGCTCTGCGATCTCGGGGATGCTCGAGTCGTACGGCAACAGGATCTCGATCGAAGGGCCGTCGACCTGGCCGATCAGCGCGTCGAGGAAGTCACGCAGCACCTGGCCGCCGTCGACGATCGTGACGACCACGCTCAGGTACGCGGGCGCATTGGTTGCAGCTGACGTTGAGGACGTGCCCGAAGCCTTGGCCTTCACACGGCCTCCATGCGCCCGAGCGCGGGCAGCGTGACCACCTTGTGCGCCTCGGAGCTTTCTTTGACGGCGCGCGCGACCTCGACCGAGCGCAGACCCGCATAGCCGTCGGCCAGCGGCACGTGCGTGTTGCCGCGCGTCATCTTCAGGAAGTCTTCCAGCTCGCCCTTGAACGACAGCAGCGCGGTGGAGTGCCAGGTCTTGAGCTTCTCGCGCACGATGATCTCGGGGAAGAAGTTCCAGCGCGTGCTGCGCTTACCGCCCGGGCGATCCTGCGTGATGATCATGTTCTGCATCGGCGCATAGGCGCCGCGCACCATGCCGTGGCTGCCGTAGGCCTCCACGTAGAACTTGTAGCCCTTCCACTCGCTCCAGGTGGCCTGGTAGATCGCGGGGATGCCCTTCGGATTGCGGAACACCGCGACCGCGTTGTCTTCCGAGCCGGGCACGTGCCAGACGTTCTCGGACATCACCCCGCTGACCTCGGTGATCTCGCCGAGCAGGTAGCGGGCGACGTCGGTCATGTGGATGCCGACGTCCATCATCGCGCCGCCGCCCGACTCCGGGTACTTGTACTGCCAGTCGATGCGGAACTTGGGCAGACCTTCGTGGCCGCCGAACACGCGCAGGTGATCGAGCTCGCCGATGCGCCCCGAGTCGATCGTGTCTTTCACGAACTTGATCGCCGGGTAGTAGCGAAGGTTGAAGCCGACCGCGAGCACGCGCTTGCGTGCGATGGCAGCATCCACGATCCGCTTACAGCCTTCGACCGTGTTGGAGAGCGGCTTCTCGCACAAGAGGTGTCGTCCGCGCTCGAGCGCACCATGACAGGCTTCCTCGTGCACGTGCGGCGGTGACGAAACGATGACGGCGTCCATGCCGGTGTCGAGAAACGGCTGCAGCGACGTGAAGGCGGGAGCGCTCGTGCCCTCGACGGCTTTCTTCGCGGCGTCGAGTGAGGTGTCGAAGACAGCTGCGAGCTGCGTGGCGGGGTTCTCTTTGATGGACTGCGCGCGAAGCTGTCCGATGACTCCTGCGCCGACGACGCCAATACGCATGGGCTGAATTCCTGGCTAAGAGACCGTGATCTAAGAGAATGGTCTGAATAGCGCTGCGTTCTCGGATGGGCAAGGATGTTCGCATGATCCACCTGCGTCGCATCGCCGAGCTCGACATCTCCGCCGCCAGCGGCCTGGCCATGGTCGATGACAGGCTGTGTGTCGTGGCGGACGACGAGACGTTTCTCGCGCTGTACACGCGGCAGGGCGTGCCCGAGCAGCGCATCACGCTCTTCCCCGAGCGCTTGCCGAGCGAGCACGCCGCGCGCAAGCGCCAGAAGCCGGATCTCGAAGCGTTGACGCGCTTGCCCGACGGTCGGCTGCTCGCGCTCGGCTCCGGCAGCACGCCTGCCCGCATGCGAGGCGCCGTGATCGATCCGGCGCAGGGCTGGTCCGTGCGTGCCGTGGAGCTGCGCGAGCTGTACGCCGAGCTGGCCCACGAGCTGCCGGAGCTCAACATCGAGGGCGCGGTCGTGCACGCGGATCAGCTCTGGCTCGCCCAGCGCGGCAACGGCGCGAGCGCGCACAACGCGCTGATCGCGCTCGATCTCTTGACCGTGAGGGCGTGGCTCGACGAGCGCATCCCGAAGCCGAGGCTCACGGCCGATGCGCTGGTCTCGATCGCGCGCGTGTCGCTCGGTGAGCTCGACGGTGTGCCACTCGGCTTGACCGACCTGGCGTCGCATCCGCAGCACGGCCTCTTGTTCGTCGCGGCTGCCGAGGCCAGCGCCAGCACCTACGACGATGGCGCGTGCGCAGGCTCGGTGCTGGGCGTGCTGTCCGAGCGTGGGGACGTGCTCCGCAGCGAGCGCTTGGCGCCGGTCTGCAAGATCGAAGGTGTCACGGTCGCAGTCGGCGCGGTCACGGACCCGCCGGGCCTGTGGCTGGTAGCCGATCCCGACGATCCGCGGCTCCGCGCGCCACTTTTCTCAGTCGTGTATAACCAACCGTAATCGTTAGAGTAATCTCGAAGCGCCAGGCGGTTTTTCGAGCTCGCCGCGATCGTGACACTAAAAAGTGTCGCAATGGCGTTGACAGCGCATGGTGTCGCAGTTATGAATGGCGCATACGAAGTGACGAGGTCGCAAGCACTCCCGCCCAGGCCCCGCACGATGAGTACAGAAAAGGAAACTACCACCATGGAAACCAAGAACCTCTCGCAAGCTCGCAAGCTCGCTCTCGGTGCCGTGATCGGCAACGTCGCGTTGCTCTTGGGTGCGGCCTTCGCCTTGCCCGAGCCAGCGCGGACGATCGTCCCGGTCATGGCGCTGGTGCTGCCGTTGCTCAGCATGACGGTGGTCGAGGCCTGTACCGGCCTGACCGAACGCTCCGCACACGCCTGAGCCTCACGGCGGCGTAACGCCGAACAAAGCACCAGTTCGTCGCTGAAGCGTTCCGCGCGCGGTCACCCAGTGATCGCGCGCGTTGCTTTTAAGGGCCCACGAATAGAAGCCGCGGGCCTCGGGCAACAAGTCCTACTTCAAGCGGTAGGTGATCATCCCGTGCGTCAGATCGTACGGGGAAAGCGCCACCGTCACGCGATCTCCGAGGATTACGCGGATACGGTTTTTACGCATACGGCCGCTGAGCTGCGCGCGTACGAGCGGCCCCGCGTCCGTCTTCACTTCGAATTGGCCGCCGGCGAAGACGTTGGTCACCACGCCGTCGAGCTGCACATGATCGTCGCGACTCAGAGGAGACTCCTTGGAAACGAGATTCGGATACGAAGTCTCGGAGACAGTAAAAACAGCAACACCGCGACCCGGGGGGCGGTCGGGGCGGTATTGATAGTGGTTTCGGAGCGTTCTGGCAATGCGCGTGCGCATCCCTCTACGATCGATGCGCAAACGCGGTCTTGTGTGTACGCCCTGGCGCACCTTGGATTCGTTGCGCCCAGGCCCGTTTCAAATGCCCCGATGTCGAGGCGTGGCTGGTGCCAGCTCCTCGGCTATGCGCCTCTTTTCTGTGCGATTGCGGCGCTCGGCTGCGGAAAGGGCGCCGGCAGTGCGAACCCGGGCAAGGGTCGCCCCGCCCCGATCTTCGACGCGGCTCAGAGACCAGCGACGCGTGCAAGGTCGACGCCAGCGGCGACGCCTGCCCCTACACGGGCCCGCGCTTCCATGCGTCCGACTACGATCTCTGCCACAGGTGGCGGGGAAGGCGTCGCAGCTGACGCAGAGCACGTGCGCGACGGGTAACCTATGCGCGTCGCACCTTCACGCTCGATCAGCTCATCCCAAGGCGGGACAGCGCACCGGGCTCTGTTACTGAGTCGAGCGGCGGCAGCCCGACAGCCGCGCTTGCGCTCAATAGTGAGGCCGATGCCGGCTTCTTCGTACCAATTCGTAGGTGGCCATGAAACCATCCGCCGGCTTCGAACGTAGTTTGGACACGCCTCCAGCTACTGAACCACGGGCGCGCATTCGTGAGCCGCGGCGCAGCGGCCAGAGTCACAAGAAAAGGACGATGGACATGAGCTTGAACGATAAGTTGATCGCAGCAGCGTTGATGGGTGCGGTTCTGGGCGCGGCCGGTTGCGCTTCCAGCCCCGCTGCGGGCGAGCCGACGACGCCGGCCGCTGGCGACAAGGCTTCGTGCAAGGGCGCGATGGCCTGCAAGAACGCCGACGGCACGGACAAGGCTTCGTGCAAGGGCGCGATGGCCTGCAAGAACGCCGACGGCACGGACAAGGCTTCGTGCAAGGGCGCGATGGCCTGCAAGAACGCCGACGGCACGGACAAGGCTTCGTGCAAGG
>JADGRF010000193.1 GCA_017881055.1 Sandaracinaceae bacterium | reverse complement strand
GTCAACGGCGAGAGGTCGTTCCATTCGCCGAACGTGTTCTCGAGAATGGTCGGCGGAGTGCCAAGCTCGTTGCCGACCTCGTGGCACGCCGCGCACAGGAAACCGTTGAGCTGATTTTCGCCGAAGCCGGACTGGTGAAACGTGTTGGCCTCGGGATCGGAGATGCCGGCCAAGCGCGTTCCGTCCTGGCCGTAGTCGAGCAGCGCGTTACCGAGCGACTTGATCATGGTCACCGTGTGGCAGCTGTCACACGAGATCGCTTGACCGGCGACGGGCAAGAGCGCGCCGAGATCCTGGACGTAGTCGCCGCTGAGCGAATCGAGACGCACGGCGCCTTGGCCGGTCGCTGTCGCGAGCGGGGAGTGGCAGCGCAGACAGAACGAGCCGAGCTTGCCCTTGGTGTCGCGCTGACCGAGCCGCAGGATCGCGTTGAACACCGGGTCCACCAGGGCGTACGCGTGCGCCGAGGTCGCCCACTGGGCCGCGTGATCGGGGTGGCACTCGGCGCAGCGCGCGGGCACCGCAAATGGGGACTCGGGGGCACGAGCTGCGTCGGCCGTGGCGGCATCGCCCGCGTCGGGCAGCGCGCCGGCTTCACGCGAAGCGCCGGCGCGTCCATCGCCGCTCGCGTCGCGCAGCGCGCGCGCGCCCGGCTCGGTGCACGAAAGCAAGAGCCCACAAGCCAGCGCGCAGACACAGACGAGCCGGTCACTACCGCTCACGATGCGCGCTCCTAGCCCTTGCTGCGCATACATCACCTGGGACGTTAACCACATTGGCGACAGCTGCCAGGTGTGCCTTCACGACGCGCGAGCCGCCATCCGCGCCATCCGCGCCAACGCGCTGCAGATAGGCAAACGTTCCCGCCGCGACCTCGCGCAGCTCCGGTTCCTGGCTCATGACGCACCCACGTTGGCGCGCAGCCGAGCACGCAGGCCGCGCGTTGACGCCGGCCACGATTTCAGCACACGGTGTGCGGAGTGACCGCGCGTCCTCCCGAGCTCAGTCCAGAGCACATCCAAGCTCTCGATCGCGACTTGTTCGAGACGCTGCCCGGCGGCCTCGTGCATGTGCGCGCCGATGGCTCGATCGTCACCGCCAACGCCGAAGCCCAGCGCATCCTCGGCCTGCGGCTGGATCGGCTCACGCAGCGCTACGTCGCCGACTTCGAGACCGAGACGATTCACGAGGACGGCAGCCTCTTCGCCGCGGCCGACTATCCCGTGTCGCGCGCACTGGCCACGGGCGTTGCGCAGCCGGGAGTCACGATCGGTGTGCGTCAACCGAGTGGAGCCGTGGTGTGGGCCGTGTTTCGTGCGACACCCGTGCGAGACCCCGAGAGCCACGCGGTCGTCGGCGCGCTCGTGAGCTTTCTCGACATCAGCGAGCGCAAGCGCGGCGAAGACGAGATGCACGGCCAGCGTGAGCTGCTGCGCATTGCCCAGAAGATGACCAACGTCGGCAGCTGGGAGTGGAACTTGGCGCGCGGTACCGTGCTCTGGAGCGAAGAGATGTACCGACTCTACGACACCCCCGACTTCGACGGGACGCTCGAGCGCTCGATCGAGCGCCTACATCCGGACGACGTCGCCACGATGCGCAGTCGCATCGAGCGCGTGGTCCAGGACGGCGCGCACACCGGGCTCGAGTACCGGATGATCCGGCGCGACGGAACGCAGCGCACGATCTGGGGCGTGGGCGAAGTGTTCCGCGACGCGAACGGTACACCCGTCAAGATGGTCGGCATCGCGCAGGACGTCACCGAGCAGCGCATGCTCGAGGAACAGGTGCGCATGTCGCAGCGCCTGGAGACCGTAGGCAGATTGGCGGGCGGCGTGGCCCACGACTTCAACAACCTGCTGCAGGTGATCACCGCGAACGTCGATGCCGGCCTGCGCTACGGCGATCCCCTCGAAGCCCTGCGCGACATCGGGCTCGCCGCCGAGCGCGCCGCCGAGCTGACCCGTCAGCTGCTTGCGTTCGGTCGGCGCAGTCCGTTTCAAGCGGTGCCGTTCTCGCCGAGTGACGTGCTGCGCGAGCTGATGCGCCTTTTGCCGAGCGTCGTCGGTGACGACGTCCGGATCGACCTTGATCTGCCAGATACACTTCCGTCGCTGCTGGGCGATCCCGGTCAGCTGCTGCAGGTGCTGATGAACCTCTCCATCAACGCTCGCGACGCGATGCCACGCGGCGGCAAGGTCACGCTGCGGGCGCGCGCTCTCGAAGTCGACCCGATCTTCCGAAGAACACGTCCGTGGGTGGTTTCGGAGCGGCACGTCGAGCTGAGCGTCGCAGACACCGGCACCGGCATGGATCCGGTGACGCTCTCGAAAGTATTCGAGCCGTTCTTCACGACCAAGCCCGTCGGTAGCGGCTCGGGCCTGGGCCTCGCGGTCGCGTATGGCATCGTGCAGCAGCACGGCGGGCAGATCGAGGTCGACAGCGCGCTCGGCGTGGGCTCGACGTTTCGCGTGTATCTGCCGGCGCGCGAACGCAGCCACGATCGCACCACCGCCAAGAAAGCCCGCGCCAGCACGCCACCGCCACCTTTGTCCGTGAGCCAGCCCGGTCGCGTCGTGCTCGTAGTCGAAGACGAGCAGCTGGTTCGCCGCACCGTCGAAGCGTTCCTCAGTCAGGCGGGCTTCGTGGTGATCGCCGCTGCCGATGCCGCAGGCGCGCTACAAGCGTTCGAAGCCCGGGCCGGAAAGATCGATGTCGTGGTGACCGACGTGCAGATGCCGACCATGAACGGCTACGAGCTCGCGGACCTGCTGCGTGCGCGTGCGCCGCAGTTGCCAATCGTGTTCACGAGCGGCGCCGCACCCGCGAGGCCGGCGATCGGTTCCGACCCAACGCTGCGCGTGCTCGACAAGCCCTACGCGCCCGAGGCCTTGCTGCGCACGATCGAGAGCCTGCTGCCGAAGCGCTGAGGCGCCGGAGCTTCGTCGAAGCTCGGCTGTTCTTGCGCTCCGTGCGCGTTTTCGTCCACTCTGCAGGCGAGGTTTCACGATGGTGACGACCCGAGCCCAGCCTGGTACGCGGCGCGCACGCACGCTCACGCTCGTGCTCGTCAGCGCGTGGCTGCTCGGCGCCTGCCGCGCCGACCCGCAAGTGAACGTGCTCTGCAACCCCAGCGGCTGTCACCCGATCGACGCCGGGGTCAAAGGCGCTGCAGCCAACGGCGGCAACGCGGCTGGCGGCGGCAGCGGCGCCATCAACGCAGGCGGCGTCGCCGTCGCGCTCGACTGCGGCACGAAGACGAGCTGCAACGAGCACTGGTCGTGCACGGCATGGCAAACCGCACAGACGGCGGCCTCGATCGCGACCACGCTGCCCAGCGGCGACAACGCCGGCACGCGAACCTGCAGCGACCTGTGCATGTGCGGCACCACGACCAACAAACCGACGGAGAGCGTCACGCTGCGCGCGCTCGATTTCGACTTCTACCAGTGCGAGATCGAGCCCATCTTCGATGGTTCGTGCGCACAGCTCGGCTGCCACGGCAGCGAGACGGGGCACAGCCTGCGGATTTACGCGCGCTCGAAGCTGCGCATCTCCGGCGAGACCTGGACGTTCAGCGGCTGCGGCGCCAGCAACGCGAAGATCGCGTCCGACAGCTGCATCGGTGACAACGAATGTGCATGCTGGCAGCTGCCCCACTCGAACCGCGAGTGGCAGCGCAACTACGATGCCGCCCGCGGCTTTGCGCTCGACGACATGGGCAAGAGCTTCAGCAAGATCGAGAGCTCGCCGCTGCTCTTGAACGGCCTCGCACGCAAGGACGGCGGCACGCAGCACGCCGGGGCGTACTTCTACGGCGCCGCCGATCCCGTCTACGCGAAGCTGCGCGACTGGCTCTCGGGCGCAGCCACCGGCTGCGTCACGCCCGGCCAGAGAAGCAACTGACACGATCATGAGGCGACCATGAACCAGAGCTTGCTCCTGCGCAGAGACCGAGTGCGCCTAGCCAGGCTGGCGTGCGCAGCTTCGCTCGCGCTCGCCATCAGCGCGTCGGCCGGCGTCTCCTACGCCTTTCCGGCGCACAAGGAGTGGCAGGTGCCAGGCAGCGGACCATCCGGTTGGGCCGGCAGAAGGCCCGGCGGCGAAGGCATCTATTACAGCGGCGGCGCAGGCGACACCGGCATGAAGTGCACGGTCTGCCACGTCGACAACCACCAGCAGCAAGGCAAGGTCTCGGTCACCGTCTCGCCGTCACCCGCGTGGCAAACCGTGAAGAGCGCCAGCGCCTACCAGCCCGGCCAGACGTACACGATCACGGTCAAGCTCGCGAACGAACACCTCGGTGACGGCACCGACAACAACGGCATGACCCTGACGATCGAAGACGCCGCCGGCAAGGTCGCCGGTGTCTTCGAGCCCGACGTCGGCGGACGCTCCGATTCCAGCGCCTGCAAAGCCGGCATCGCGACCGATCCGCTGACCGGAGATCCCGCGGCCAGTCAGACCACGACGATCCTCGGCACCTGCCGCGCCGTGCTCTCGGTGGCGCACCCCAACGCCGGCAAGGCCCGTGTCAGCTGGAACTTCAAGTGGACGGCGCCCAAGACCGGCACCGGCGCCCTCACCGTCTTCGTCGGCGCCGTCGACGGCGACACGAGCGGGACCAGCTCACTGAACGACGACGTCGCGCACGCTGCGGTCACGCTCGAAGAAGGCGCCTGATAGCCGGGTCACGTGGTTACGTGATCGCTCGTGTCACTCGTGCGCCATGCGATGGCGCGGGCCACGGAAGTAGTGCGTCGCGGTGTAGCTGAACAGGTTCGTGACACGATCGGTGTACAAGCACGCGTAGCGCTCTACCTGCTCGCCGAAGCTGGAGAGTTCGCTCTCGGCCTTCAGTGCCGAGCCCCAAAACGGATGAAACGCGCTCTCGACCGTGGCTTCGAGCGCACCGTGCTCGGCCTCGACCACTTTCACCTGGGCGCGAATGCGCTCGATGCCGCGCTTGACGCGCAGCCTCGCCGCTTCCAGCTCGACGCGTCGTTCCGCCCCGGTCCCGTCGTCGTCCAGCACGCGCTGCAAGAGCTTCAGCGAGGCCTGGCGCTCGTGTAGACCGTCGTGCAGCGCCGAGAGCCGCTGCGCGAGCTTGTCGACGCGGGCGATCTCCACGGTCAGGCGCTCCATCGCCACGAGCTCGTCGGTCAGCTCCTGGATGATCATCAGCGTGCGCCACGCGCTCTCTTTCTTCGCGCGCAGCACGTCGCCGTAGATGTGATCGCCCACGTACAGCACGCGATCGCCGGAGACGCCGGTGAGCTTCTCGAATTCCGAGAGGCTGCCGCCTTCGTAGATGTGGCCGCGCTGGATCTCTCTGACCTTGTGCACGTGCGTCTGGCCATTCTGCACGACCTCGCTGAACGGCGCGTCACGCATGAAGAACGCGGGCTTCTGCGCGCTCGTCACGATCACGTCGAAGTAGCTCTTCCAGGACGGATACTCGGGCAAGCCGCCGGCCAGAAGGTAGCTCATGACAGCGTCGGTGTAGTACGTCTCCGAGTTCGTCAGCAGGAACAGTCGTTTACCCGAGCTGCGCAGCTTGTGCAGCGTAGGGCCGAGCTGGTCGTCGCGCTCGATGTAGCGCGCGATATCGGCGGTAATGATCTTCTTCAGCGTGCCATCACGGTGCGCCTCGTCGATGCACGTGCGCACGTCGCCCCAGACCTGGGCGTAGTCGAGCTGAGCGAACGGACGATCGAGCGCGTCGACGACGGCCGAGTACACGGTCACTTCGCTGAGCGCGAACAGCGAGTCGATCGAGTGAAAGCGCCGCGGATCGGGCCGCACGCGCTTTTGCATGTACATCTGCCGGCGCTCGTCGCTGGTGAGCTCGCGCGTACCGTGAAACGCCTTCTTCACGTAGCGGTAGCGATCCGTCTTCAGCACATGACCGAGCTTCTTGTCGACCAAGAGCCCGCGAATCGGAAAGTGCGCGCGGTAGCTCATGGTCAGCAGCGACTCGGGGTAGCCCTTGTCGACCAGCTTGCGTGCCGTCGCCTCGATGCTCAGGCGATCCATCTCCGCCTGCCGGTAAATGGCGAGCGTGTAGTCCATGTCGAAGCCGACGAATTGGATCTGATCCAACCGAAGGTTGCGATTGCAGTAGATGCGCCGCACTCGCGACGGCTGGCCTTCCAGAGGAACCGCCAGGTCCGAGAGCAGCGTCAACTGATGGTGATCGGAATCGCGCCTCAGCATCGAGGAGTCCGCGGCCGCCCTGGCCGCACCTCTAGCGTAGCGCGCGGCGCGAAACTCTGCCGCCTTCGTGCACGACCCCTCCCCCAAACCCGCTCAAATGCGTCTGACGGCGTCGCGGTCGGCGTTTCCCCCGGTCGCTTTTTTGCGACTGACGCCGCCCTAACGACCCCCGTCAGACGCCATTCCCCACATGCACTCGACATGCCATCGCCGGCCGCCTGAGGGCGGGTTTCGCGGGTGGCTCAGCGACCCGCATCCGCAGCTTGCGGCGGCAGCGTCGTCGCGCTCGCGAGGCGTGCCTCGGCCAGCGCCTGGACCACCACCTCCAGCAGGCGCTCGCCGCTGAATGGCTTGTCGAGCGAGAGGGCCGTCGGCGCGATCAGGCGCTGACGCAGCAGCCAAGCCCGCGAATGCGCGGACATGTACACGACTGCAACGCCGGGATGCAGCGCTTTCACCGCACGCGCCACTTCGCAGCCGTTCAGCGAGCCAGGCAACGCGATGTCGGTGATCAACACGTCGAGCGGATCGCGGTGTTGCGCGGCCAAGAGTTGCGCCTGGCGCGCGTTGCGTGCGACGAGCACGTGATAGCCCGCGCTGGCGAGATGATGCTGCGCTGCAAGCGCCACCAGCGCCTCGTCCTCTACGAGCAACACCGTTTGCGAAACGCGCGGGCGCCGCAGCGACGTATAGGAGACCGGCGGCGGGCTCACGCGCGCGTCATCGCCCACCGCAACGCAGGGCCAGCAGATCGTGACCCTGGTGCCTGCGCCGACGCGGCTGCGTACGGCCACGCGCCCGCCCGCGCTGCGCACCAGCGCGTGGACATTCGCGAGCCCAAGGCCCGTGCCGATCGCGGGCTCCGCGCGCCCGCTGAAGAACGGCTCGAAAGCGCGGCTGCGTGTTCGCTCGTCCATGCCCGTGCCCGTATCGCGCACGCGCAGCACGACACAGCGCGGCACGCTGGAAAGCTTGAGCAGCCGAGTGTGCACGCTGATGCGCCCACCGCTCGGCATCGCTTGGCGTGCGTTGATGATCAAGTTCACGAGCACCTGGTCCAGCTGACCGGGATCACCCCAGATGTACGCGCCGCACGCTCGAAGATGCAGATCGAGCGGCAGCCCGTCGCCGGCCATACGCCGCAGCATCGGCTCGATCGCGCGCACGGCGTCATCGAGGTCGAACGAGCGAAGATGATCGCGTGCAGCATCGCGCGCGTTGGTGAGCAAGTTCTTCCCGTAGCTAGCGGCGCGCTCGGCGACGCCCTGGATCTGCTCGAGATCACTGCGCGCAGCGCTGCCGTCCGGCAACGACGAGAGCGCGTGTTCGGCGCAGCACAGAATGCCGCACAGCACGTTGCGAAGATCGTGGACGACACTCGCAGCGGGCAGATCCAGAGCGACCTCGGACCGCATGGAGTACACTTCGCGCGCAGGCGCGTCCGGCTCTTTGGTCATGACGTCTCCCCCCGGAGCGTTGGTTTCGTACCCAGCGCGCGTTCCCAAGCGCGGAGGGGTTGTGACTGTAAAGTGTGCACGCGCACCGGTCAAACGCGGCAACGCTGCCTGGACCGAAACGTCTGAACCAGGGTACCGCGTGTCTCAGCACACGTGCGAAGTCTTCCGCGCGCACTGGGTAGGAGTGCGCAGCCCACGCAAGCTACTCGGGCGATGCCCCGTCGGGATCGTCGAGTCTGCACTTCTCGATGCGGTAGCGAATCTGATCGCGTGTCATGCCGAGCAGCGCGCCCGCGCGGGTTCGGTTGCCACGCGTGCGCGACAGGGCCTGCTGCACGAGATGATTGAGCAAACGCTCGACGTCCATGCCCTCGGCGGGTAGGTCGGGATACGCACTCTTCGCCTTCGCACTGCTGCCCGTTTCGTCCGCCAAGCGCACGTCCGAGCTGCGCAGCTCGGGGCTCTGACACAGCAGCATGGCGCGCTCGATCACGTTGCGAAGCTCGCGCACGTTGCCCGGCCACGCATACGCGCGCAGCTCGGCCAGCGCGCTCTCCGAGATCTCACGCACGCGCTTGTGGAACGCACGATTGAAGCCGTCGACGAAGTATTTGGCGAGCACGTCGACGTCTTCGCGACGCTCGCGCAGCGGTGGAATCGGCAGATGCAGCACGGCCAGGCGGTAGTACAGGTCCTGCCGAAACCGACCATCACTGGCAGCCAGCTTGAGATCGCGATTAGTCGCGGCGATCACGCGCACGTCGGGACGAATGTCCTCGGTGCCACCGACGCGGCGAAACGCTTTCTCCTCCAGGAACCTGAGCAGCTTGGCCTGCAAGGTGAGCGTCATTTCGCCGATTTCATCGAGGAAGACCGTGCCCCCGTGCGCCAGCTCGAGCAGCCCCTTCTTGCGCTGCTTGGCGTCCGTGAACGCACCGCGCTCGTGACCGAACAGCTCGCTCTCGAGCAGCGCGTCGGACAGGGCCGAGCAGGTGATGTTCACGAACGGTTGACCCACACGATTGCTTTGCGCATGCAGCGCCCGCGCTGCCACGTCTTTGCCGACACCGCTCTCTCCGGTGATCAACACCGTCGAAGCCGGGCTCTGCGCAAAACTGCGCACCAGTGCGCGAGCGTCCACGATCTGTCGCGAGACACCCAGCAGCTGCGCACCCGGCTCGAGATCGGCGGCGCGGGCAGTCAGGGTACGCACCTCCCGACGCAACCGCGTAGTCTCGAGCGCGCGCGCACCAAGCACAGCGACCTGCTCCACGTCGAACGGCTTCGTGATGAAGTAGAACGCGCCGCTCGCCATCGCTTCCACCGCGATCTGCAGCGTGCCGTGCGCCGTTAGGCAGATGACTAGCGTCTCAGGCGAGATCTCTTTTAGCTCTCGCAAGAGCGTTAGGCCGTCTGAGTCAGGCAGCCGCATGTCGAGGAAGACCAGATCGGGCGACTTCGCGAATTCGCTACGGGCTCGCATGCCGGTGTCGGCTTCGGTGATCGCGTAGCCCGCGTCAGTCAAGCGTTCGCGCAAGGTGAGACGTACGAGCGGCTCGTCGTCGACGAGCAGCACGGAAGGTTTCATCTCGCCGCCCGCGCGCGAGACGTCGCGAAGCGGGTTCTCCACCGCTGGCGCGCATACTGCCTGCGTACGAAGCACCGTTAGCCCCTTTTGCCCCTGCAACTATCCCGACGTGACCGCAGCCACTGTGGCATAGTTGCTGTCCCTACGTAGTGATCGAAGCCGCAGTCGTCAACGACCAAGTACAGCTACTGAGAAATGCGTAAGGATGACCACGTGAGCGTACGTGAGCGACACGACACACCGAACGGCGAACGTAGGCTCGCCGACATTGTGCACGCGCTGAAGAACCCGCTCGCGGGTGTGCGCGGCGCGCTCCAACTCGTCTGTTCGCGGCTGCCGCCGTCGCGCGAACGGGAAATTCTGCGCACGGCGCTGGCGCGACTGGCGGATGTCGACGCGATGTTGGATCAGCTGAGCGGTGCGCACGGCGGGCGCAGCGGCGCGCATGCGATCGAGCTCGAGCCGCACGATGTGCCTGCACTGGCTGCGAAACGCCGTGAACGACGCAGCAGCTGACGGCGACGTCGCAGCTTCGCGCGCGCGAGAGTCACCCCGTCTGGCGCTAAATGACCGACCGCGCGCTCAGTCCCCAATCGTGGCACGCAGATTGCTTAGATCGCCCCGCCACTGGCCGGGGGGGCTGGCGTGCAGACTCTGGGGGAAGCGTGATCAATGAAGTCGGAGAGGAAACCAGCAACCGAGTTTCCGTGTGGGTCGTGGAGGCTGGCGATGGGGACGCCACTTGGAACCACGGACACCCGGAACAGTCGCAATCGCGCGAGCTCGCGGTGCTCACGCAGCAAGCACGGGAAGACGCGCTCACGTTCGCTGAGCGCGTCACGGACAAGGTGGCGCGCCTGGCGCATAACCACATCGCACCGGAACGCTTGGCGCTCGTCCTTCAGGACGATCTTTCGCCGAGCACGACGGGTCTTCACTCCGAAGCGCTGAGCATGGTGGCGCTGCACTTGGTGCAGTCCCGAACACCGCTCACGATCCGCATCCTCGCGGAATGAGTGACGACCAAAACGAGGGGGCGTATCGGCTTTGGCCGGTACGCCCCTGCGGTGGTGAGCGGGCGACGCGCACGTGCTGACGCGCACCTGGTGACGTGCGCAGCCCCGCCGAGGTCGTGGTCGCGGTCGCCTGGTACTACTCTGCAGCGTAAACGCTGATGCGCTGACCGTGCTTGCCGGAGCGCTCGTACTTCACGACGCCGTCGATGCGCGCCCACAAGGAGTAATCCTTGCCGGTGCCCACGTTCTGGCCTGCGTGAAAGCTGGAACCGACCTGACGCACGAGGATGCTGCCAGCCGTCACCGTCTGGCCGCCGTACACCTTGACGCCACGGTACTGCGCGCTGGAATCGCGCCCGTTGCGAGAAGAACCCTGACCTTTTTTATGTGCCATCGCTCTATCTCCTAATCACGCGCTAATGCCTGTGACCTTCAGCTCGGTGAAGGGCTGACGATGACCGTTCTTGCGACGGTAACGCTTACGACGACGCATCTTGAAGACGATGATCTTCTTGCCGACGCCCTGCGCGACGATGCGCGCGGCAACCTTCGCGCCCGCCACGAGCGGCGCGCCGATCGCGACCTTCTCGCCGCCGACCATCAGCACTTCGCCGAAATCGAGGTTATCGCCCACGGCTCCGTCGAGCTTCTCGACACGCAGTCGATCGCCTTCGCTGACCCGATACTGCTTGCCACCTGTCTTGATGACCGCGTACATCCGTCTCGTCCTTACGTTTGCGTTGCGTTGGCATTCGCGCATTTCACGCGTTTGCGACACCCGTGCCGAGCCAAAAGCTGGGCAGGGGCGAGCAGTGTACGGATACGCTGCTTTGCCGCAAGTAGAAAAGGCCTACATTCGCGGCCACGCCCCTCTAACCGTCTCTTTTTTGATCTCCCATGACCGAGTCCCGCGACAACCCGTTCCGCCGCCGCCCCCCGAAGCCGAAAGAGCCCGCCCGCGACGCCCAGAAGCGCCCGGACCCTCGCGGAAATCGCAAGGATTTCAAGGTCATGGATGGGCCAAAGCGAACCTTCGGCAAGGCGCCACGAAGGGATCGGGGTGATCGGGATCTGGCCGGCAAGCCCGGCCCGCGTGGGGTCGTGCGCCAGAACGAGCGCGGCGGCGGGCTACGCCGACTACCCAAGGACATGGCGGACCTCGCCGACGGCCGAGTGGACCGCTTGCGCAGACCGCCTAAGCCAGGGGCACCGCTCGAGGACGAGCGCATTGGTTTCGTGCTGGCGGGTGTTCGCAATCAGGATGCGCGCGCCGTCTACGACGCACGCGTCGCCGCGCTGCGAGCTGCGAACAGTCGCGGTGATCGCGCAGCGCTCGGGCGCGGACTATGCGAAGCGCAGCGGCTCACGCTCTGGCGCGCACGCAACGTCACCGACTTCGCGGCGTTCGCCGAAAGCGTCGTGGGGATTCGCAGCGCCGAAGCACGCGAGCTGGCGCAAGATGCCGCGCGCGCTGCCAAGATCACGCTCGATGCCCTACCCCCGCAGGTGATCGCGCTCTGGCTGCGCATCGAAGCTGCGCTCTCGCGCACGTGCCCCACGGCGACGGTCAGCGTGAACGGCATGGGCGACGCGCTCGAGTTCGAGCTGCACATTCCGGGCGGCGATGTGGGCCGCACCGTCGAAGGCTTCTTCGACATGGGCGGCGCCGCCACGGGTCTGCGCCGCTTTCTGCGCCCCGCTTGAACAGTGACGCCTGGACCGCGCTTGGTTTGGGGTTGGGGGCCCACGGACGAGGTTCGGTCGGGCTTGCACGACCCGCGCAGGAGCCGGCGGCTCTCCGCGGAGCTCTAAAGACTTTGTAACGCGGCTTTGGCGGCCGCGTTGCTTGGGTCGAGCTCGATCGCTTTGCGGTATGCGGCGGCGGAACGACCGCGATCACCCTTTTGCAGATACGCGCGGCCGAGCGCGGCTTGGAAGCCGGACACCTGAGGCTTGAGCTGCACGGCGCGCTGGTACGCGAGGATGGCCTTGTCCGGCTGATTCGCAGCGAGCCACGACGCACCGAGGCCTGCAAACGCACCGGCATCGGAAGGCGCTTGCTGCGTGGCCTTCTCGTATATCGCAGCGGACTCGCGGAACTTGCCCGCTTGGTACAGCTCACGCGCCTTGGCCTTGTAATCGACGCCCGGCTCGACCACGGGCGGCGGATGATACGCGACCGGCGCAGGCGTGCGCGGATGGCGCTCGGCCTTGGCAGCGGATGGCGCCGGTGTGGGCTCGGTTGCAGCTGACGGATTCGCGGCCACGGCAGCGGCGGTGTTTGCAGCAGACGACGGTGGCGTGCCCGGCTCGGCCTTGGCGACGCCGGAAGGTGCCGGCGCGGAGCCGGTGGTGGCCGTGGTGTCACGCGGCGCGCCGGGCGGCGGGTTGGCAGCGGCAGCGGCCGTGGAGTCGGTCGGCGCCGGCCTTGGCGCTGCCGGCTGCACGGTGTCGCCGGCGCCGGGCTTGGCCGCGATCTCGGTTGCGACGACTCCGTGCTCGTTGTGGCCGCAGGCGCGCATCACGAGCATGAGCAGCGCCAGCGCGACGGCGGCACCGCCCGCGTAGAGCCCAATCGGTGTCTTCGGTGCAGCTGACGTCAACGCCTTGCGCTGCACGACGACAGTGCGCTCGGGATCGGCGAACGGCGGCTCGGCGCTCGCGACGCGAGCTACACGCGGCGCCGCAGCGGCTTCGGCGAGGAAACCAGGCGGTGCTGGCGCAGCTGCACGCCCTGCACTGGGCGGCGGCGCGCGCGCCACGGTCGCGGCAGGTGCGTACGGGTCTTCGTACTCGGCCTCCTGCGAGATCGCCGCGCGCGCCGTTGCAGCGGCTTCTGGCTGCGGCGGCGTGACGACGGGCGCTTTGTCGCTCTCGAGATCATCATGAAACAGCGATTCGACGTCGAAATCCACGCTCTTGCGCGAGACGCGACGCGCTTCAGGCGAGCTGTCTGGGGCAGACGGCTCGACGACCGGCCGCTTGATCGACGACATCGGCCGCACGATCGTCGGATCGTCGGGCACGACAGGCTCGGCCTGTGCGGGCGCATCGGCACCTGCGCCTGCGCTTTCGCTGGTTGCCCCGTCCTCAACGCTGTCTTGGGCCGACTCACCACCGGCCGACGCCGCTTCAGCCACATCCAGCTCGTGGTTCTCGTCGCTCTCGGGCGGCGAGGGCGGCTCCGGCATGAACTGCAGCTGTGCCGCGGCCGTGAGCAACGGCGCCACGGATTCCATCGATTGCACCACGGTCGGTGCGTCCGCAACGGGCTCGGCCCCCGGCAACGAGGGCAAGCTCGCAGACACGGACGCGGATACTGGCAGCGACGCCACGGAGGCGGACGCGGCGGGCGAGACAGCTGCAACGGATGCAGCTGCAACGGTCTCGGCGCGGGGCCACGACGGAGCGCTCGCGGCTTGCAGCTCGGTCACGTCGATCTCTTCGGTGTGCTGCTCGGGCCAGGCCTCTTCCACGTCGACGAGCTCGAGCTCGCGCGTGGGCTCAGGCGGCTTCTTCGGCGCACTCGGAGCGTTCGGCGGACGCGGCAACACGGGCCCCACGGGCCCCACGGGACCACTGATCGGACCGCTGGCCGGACGGTTGCGCGCCTGCGCAGGAGCTTGCGGCGCGCTGCGCCGCTGACCGACCGGCGGCGAGGGACGATGGAGCGGTTGCGACACAGGACGCGATGCCGGCCGTGAGGCGGGGAGCGACGCGGGATCCGCGGGCGTTGCGGACATGCTGCCCGAGAGCGTGCGCGTACCGCCGCTGGGGTCGGGCGTCTTGGCCGGGAGATCGGCCGGGAGATAGGGATCGAGCGCGCGGCGCACCTGCTGCGCGGAGAACGGGCGCTTGCGCGGTTCCTTCGCCATCAGCGACGTGAGCAGCGCGCGCACCGGCGGCGGTAGATCGGCGTCGAGCGGGCGCGGCTCGAGATCTCGCTGGGCGGCCAGCAGCTCTTCCACGCCGTCGGCCATGAACGGCGGCATGCCGTTCAACATTTCGTAGAGCACGCAGCCGAGCGCATACAGGTCCGAACGAAAGCTCGCGGGCTTACCGGCGATGATCTCCGGCGCCACGTATTCGGCCGTGCCCAAGATCTCGAACACCGATTGAGACGGCAGCTTCGGCGCGACACCGGCATCGATCAACGTGACCAGCGGCACCGCATCCACACGCGGCGTGAGCAGCACGTGCCCGGGTTTGACGTCGTGATGCAGCAGGCCTTGGCGATGCAGCTCGTCGAGCGCGCTCGCGATCTGCGCGACGATCGCGAGGGCTTCGGGCACGGGCAGCGCGCCATCGCGGCGCAAGCGAATCGCGAGTGAATCGCCCGGCACGAAGTCGCGAAACAGCCAGAGGTCGTTGCCGACCTCACCGCCGTCGATGATGCGCGCCAGCGCGTTGTTGGTGAGCGCGGTCTGCTTGCGTAGCTCGCGCTTCAAGCGCGTGCGCTCGGCGGGGCTCTTCGCGATCTCGGGTGCCAGGATCTTGAGCAAGCCGCGGTACCCGCTCTGCGCTTGCACGGCGAGAAACACGCTGCCCGTGCCACCCTGCGCGAACGGCTCGACCGCGGAAAAGCGGGCATGCACTTGCCCGGGAACGCGAGCAAACGTGGCATCGCGCGCGACAGCGCCGTCACGCGAACACGTAGCCTCGCCGTCGGCGACCAGTTGATGACAATACGAACAGACGCGCATGGCGAGACAAAGACCCGGCCCGGACTGCACCGGCATTGGGAGGGGGAGCCTAAACCCCGAGCCCAAGCTGGGTCAAACCAGTCCGACGGTTCTCGGACGTGGTGAACCGGGTGTCACCGCGGCGATCACGAAGGTCGATGGCCGCGGTCACGCCGCGTCGCGCAGGGGCGGTGTCGGATGCTGGCTGTCGCCGAACAGCAGCTCGCGAAAACGCGCCCTGTCTCGGACCTCGTAGAGCACCGGTGGTACGAGGCCGCGGGGCGGCGAGAGCATGCTGAGCGCACCGCTCGT
The DNA here is from genome assembly GCA_017881055.1 of Sandaracinaceae bacterium. Lineage (GTDB taxonomy): Bacteria > Myxococcota_A > Polyangia > Polyangiales > JAFGIB01 > JADGRF01. The sequence goes on along the minus strand of JADGRF010000193.1, from coordinate 5,377 downwards.
GTCGAGCTCGCGGGCATGGGGACCGTCCAGGATCAGATACAGGTTGCCCAGGTCCCCGGTGCTGGGCTGGTCGGCCACGTCCACGATCCGGCCACGGTCGACCGACAGCTCGGTGCGGCCACGGCGAATCAGTACCCGGGTGTCCGTGAGGATGTACTCCGTGCTGGAGCCCTCCGCGCGCGCCCCCCAGATACCGCGCCAGACCAGCGCCCCACCGACGCTCACCATGACGGCGCCCGAGATCAGGATCGCCAGAAACAGCATCACCCAGGTGCCGGAACGCATGGGCAGGCCCAGGTCCTCGAGCGACACGAGCAGGCGGCCGGTGCGATAGGCGTACGCAACGCCGGCTGCGAGCACGATCACGCCGAGCAGCGCGGTGAACAGCTCGGAGCGACCAAGCCGAAAACCGAGTGGCGAAGCGCCCCAGAGCACGCGCTCGCCCTTGTCCAGCCGATCGATCAGCTGGACATCGCCGTAGCCGGCGAAGTCGGTTGGGGTCGTGCCACGGATCAGCGCGAAGAGGCGGTCCGGAGCTTCGACGTCGTGCAGCACCACGCGCTCGCGCCGCGCGAACGGGCCGAACGGGGCGGCGCGCACCAACTCGAGCTCGCCCACACCGGGTGCGCTCCGATGCCAGTGGATGCGCGCATACGTGATGGCGCGCCGCTCGATCACGCGACGCAGCTGACCGCGCCGCCAGATCACGTGACGATCGCTGACCAAGTACTCACACGGGTCGAGCAGGTAGCGCGGCGCAACGGCGAACGCGAGCCCGGTGGCGAGCAGATAGAACGCGAGCAACGCCGTGGAGCGCACCGCCGGAATGCCCGCGGCGGCCAACAGGCCCGCGAACAGCGCGACCACCAGCGCGAACGCGAAACACAAAAGCGGCACCACGATCCACATGCCGTCGCGCGCGACTCCGAGCTTGGGCTTGCCCTGCCAGAGCACGTGCTCGGACGGGAGCAGTCGGAACGAGCGATGCGGCGAGTCGCTCACTGTAAAATACCTCCGGCGCGGAAGCTCAAAAGCTCACGTTCAGGGTAGCAGTCGCGCGCGCGCGCGGCTCTTGACATGTTGGTGCCTCGCACGCGCTTACTTGGCTCATGGATCTTGCGGATTCGAGTCCAAGCTTGGGACGCGCGCTCGAAACACTGCGCGCGAAGACGCAGAAAGCGCCTGAGATTGCGCTCGTGCTGGGCTCGGGCCTCGGCGCTTTCGCGGACACGTTCGTAGACGCGCAGAGCATTCCCTACACGCAGATCCCGGGCATGCCCGGCTCGACCGTGCCCGGCCACGCAGGACGCCTCGTGTTTGGGCGCATCGGCGCAAGGCGCGTGGTGGCGATGCAGGGGCGCGTGCACCTGTACGAAGGTCACGATGCGAGCGCGGCGGTGTTCGGCGTGCGCTTGATGCGCCTGCTCGGCGCCCATACGTTCGTGGTCAGCAACGCCGCAGGTGGCATTCGCGCTGGCATGCGCGCGGGCGACTTGATGCTGATCGACGACCACTTGAACCTGACGGGGCACAATTGCCTGCGCGGACCGAACGATCCGCTGCTCGGCCCGCGCTTTCCAGACATGAGCGAGGTGTACGCGCGCGAGCTGCGTGAGCACGCGCAAGGCTGCGCGCAGCGCCTGGGGGTCACGCTCACGCACGGTGTGTACGCGGGCATGCTCGGACCGAGCTACGAGACGCCCGCCGAGATCCGTATGCTGCGCACGCTGGGCGCAGATGCGGTCGGCATGAGCACGGTGCTCGAGACCATCGCCGCTCGACACATGCAAGCGCGTTGCCTCGGCATCTCGTGCATCACGAACTTGGCGGCGGGCATGTCGCAGAGCGCGCTCTCGCATGACGAAGTGCAGGACGTGGCACGCGCCGTCGCAGACGAACTTTCGCGACTGCTACACGCCGTGATCACGGAGCTGCCCGAATGAGCGCTACCGTCGACTGGACCGCGCTCTTGGCTGCAGCGCAGGGCGCCATGGCGCGCGCGTACGCACCGTATTCCCACTTCCGGGTCGGAGCGGCGCTGCTCACGGAGAACGGCCTGGTCGTGACGGGCTGCAACGTGGAGAACGCGAGCTACGGGCTCACGATCTGCGCGGAGCGCAACGCCGTGTTCGCGGCCGTGGCGCAGGGCGAGACGCGCTTTCTCGCGATCTGCATCGCAACCGAGAACGACGCCCCCGTGGCGCCGTGCGGCGCATGTCGCCAGGTGCTCGTGGAATTCCAGCCGAGCTTCGAAGTACGTAGCTACGCAAGAGGCCCCGAAGGGTTGCAGCAGACCACGGCCACCCTGCTGCCGCACGCCTTCACGAAGAGCGACTTCGTGAAGCCCTAGAGTCAGGGCTGGGGCAGCTCGACGTCCCAGCCTCGCAGGATCTTGCGTACCTCTTCGCGATCCATCGCGCCGTCGGGCGCGATCTCGAGGTAGCGCTGGTAGTTCGCGATGGCGGTCTTCTTGTTGTTCGCTGCGCGCGCGATCTCGCCGCTCAGCCGGTACACGTCCGGCAGCCAGTACGGCAGCGGATCCATCTGCGCGCCGAGCTCGACCGCGTGCTTGAACGCTTCGTCGGCGTTGCCGCGATCGCCCAAGTCCATGTACAGGCTGCCCAACTTGGACCACCACTCGCCGTTCTTCGGCTCTTTTTGCAGCGCAATGTGCCAGTTCTGAACCGCCAGCCCCTGCTGGCGCAGCTGGTCGTAGCACTCGGCCATGCTCGCGTAGATCTCGTAGCGACTCGGCTTGAGCGACAGACCCTTCTGCAGATCCTTGAGCGCGTCTTTCACGGCACCCGAGGCCAGGCGCACCATGCCACGTACCCAGTACGCGTCGCCGAGGCTCGGATCACGCGCCAGCGCCAGATCGACTTCGTCGGTCGTGCGCGGCAAGTTGTGCATCGAATACGCGGTGCGCGCAGCGTACAGGTGATAGACGGCCTGCGTCGCATCGAGCGAGAGCGCGCGATCGAAGTGGGTGAGCGCATCGGGACCACGCCCGCGACCGAACGCGACGCGTCCGATGAAGTACTCCGCGTCGGCCGAGTTCGGCGTCTCGTGGATCACCTTCTGCAGCGTCTCTTCCGCTTCGTCGAACAGCCCGCCTTCGACTTGCGCCGCGCCCAAGCGCAGCATCAAGGTGGTGTCAGTTGCATCCTTTTCGAGCGCCTTCTTGTAGCTCTCCGCGGCCTTGGTGTAGTCGCCCTGCGCTTCGAACAGCTGACCGCGCTCCAAGGTCAGGCTCGCGTAGCTCGGATCGCGCGCCCCGATCTCGTCGAACAAGCGACGCGCGGCGTCCAGCTGACCGGTCTTGCGGAACGCGATGGCCAGGCCGAACTTCGCGTCGAGATCCTGCGGATCGAGCTCGACAGCGCGCTTGAACTCGTGCACCGCGCTGTCGAGGCGGTTACGAGCCAGCTCGGACTGACCGAGCATGCGCCGCATCTCCGCGCTCTCTTCGACCTTGGTGGCGGCCCGGTTGAGCGTTTCCGAGGCTTTGTCGGCTTGGTTCAGCTTGAAGTAGAACTGCGACAGGCCGAGGTAGCCGGAGAACATCGTGGGTGCGAGGTCGATCGACTTCTTGAACAAGCCCTCGGCGCTCTCTTTGTTGCCGAGCGCTTCTTCGGCTTCGGCGACCGCGAGGATGATCTCGGCGTCGTTCGGGTTCTCGTTCATCAGCACCGAGAGCACGCCCTTGGCCTCGGGCTTGCGCTCGAGCGCGAGCTGCGCGCGGCCTTGACCGAGGCGCGCTTCGACGTCGGCCTTGCGACCGCTCAAGACCACTGGATTGGCCGACTTCTGCGCGATGTTGAGCGCGGATTCGAAGCGTGGGAGCGCGTCGTTGAAGCGGCGCTCGCGCAGCATGACGCGACCCGCACCGAGCAGCGCGTCGACCAAGTACGGGTCCGCGCTGAGCGCGTCGTCGTAGGCCTTGCCGGCGTCGTGCAGACGGCCGCGCGATTCGTGGATGAAGCCGAGCAGACCGTAGCCCTGGGCGAGCGCGGGCTTCGACGTCCACAGGTATTTGTCGTCGACCGGATCGAGACCGAGCGCCTGGCGCAGCGCCGTCATCGCACGGTCTTCCTTGCCCTGCGACCACATCACGCGGGCTTGCGCGATGCGCGCTTCGACGTGCAGCGGCGATAGCTTCAGCGTTTCTTCGATGGCAGCTTGCGCCGCTTTCTCGTCGTTCTTGGCGAGCGCCACGCGCGCCAGGCCCCATTGGGCACGTGCGCCTGCGCGCTGTTTCAGCGCTTGTCCGAAGGCCTTCTCGGCCTCGGCGAGCTTGCCCTGATGGATCGCGACCTCGCCGGCGACCAAGTCCACGTACGGATCGTTCGGTGCCTGCGCGCGCGCGTTGGCGAGCAGCGGGTCGACCTCGGCCCAGGCTTGGCGGCGCGCGGCGTCAGCTGCAAGCGCGAGGTCCATGCCCGGGGCGACATTGTGGCGTTCCTGCAAGCGTTGCAAGAGCGTGGCCACGTGGCCCGAACTGTTGCCCTCGGCGCCGAAGCGCACCAGAAACAGGGCTTCGTGCATCAAGCTGCGCGTGAGTAGCTCGCGATTGAGGCCGGCCGTGAGGCGTACCTCGCCAAGCTCGACCAGCGAGTGACGCACGTCCCGGTACGTATCGCTCGACGCCGTCTTCTCCGCGCGCGCGATCGCGCCACGCACGTAGGTCGGATCGCCAGCGCCCTTCATGAAGCGCTCCAAGTAATACACGCCGAAGAAGCCGTAGTCGGTGAAGCCGAGCGCGGCGCCTGCACCACCGAGGACCACGAGCACGACCGCGACCGCCGCGACCAAGTGAATCGCGCGCTTGCTCTTCGCGGCCTGTGCTTCTTCGGTTTCCTCACCACGCTGGCGACGCAGCATCTCCGGCGGTAGGGCGACGTCGCCCGCACCGTCGGCCATGCCGAACTCCATGTCCTCTTCGGATTCGGCGCCGCCTTCGTCCTCCGGCAAATTCACTTCGCCGTAGTCTTCTTCGTCGTCCTCGTCACTGACGAGGTCGTCACTGCCCAGCGCCTGGTCTTCGTCTTCCAGCTCGTCTTCGCCGGAGTCTTCACCGAACAGAGCCGGTGGAATGCTGCCGCCACCGTAGCGACCGCCACCGAGTGTGGCGTGCGAGGGCACGCTGACCGGCGGGAGGTCGTCGTCCGGATTCAAGTCTCCGAAGCTGCTCTCGTCGTCACCACCCATGAGCGAGGGTGGAAGCGAATCGCCGGCGTTCAAGTCACCGAAGCTGCTCTCGTCGTGAGCAACTGCGCGATGACCGCCTTGGACGGTAGGTGCCTTCGGCGGAAGGATGTCGGCACCCGCGCGGGGCGTCGGCAATTCGATGTCGCCAAAACCGCCACGACCCTGCGCG
>JADGRF010000020.1 GCA_017881055.1 Sandaracinaceae bacterium | reverse complement strand
GTCGACTCCACCGGCGCATCCGAGGCGCCACCCACGACGATGCCGGCGTCGACGAGTGCGCGCAGCGGGTAGGCCCGGTGCGCGCGCTCGGGCCCGAGCCGGCGCGGCAACCATGTCTTCTCGGAGTTGGCCTTGGCGCGCGACTTCAGCAGATGCCCTTTGTCGGATGTGTCAGTTGCCATGCCGTGGGACCAGTTGAAGCTGCAGTGCGATCGCCGCCGCGCGCACGCTGCCGCGCTCTACTCAGTTGACCGTGGCGACGAGTAGCTGCGAGGCACTCTGCGCTTTCTGGTCCGGCTGGTAGTAAAGGTGCACCTCGGCGCCGCCGTCAGCGGCTTTCACCGGCATGGTGGCGCGCAGTCGGTACTGGAAGTCCTGCTTGGCGTTGGCCGCAAGCGCCGTCAGGTAGAGCGTGAGCTGCTTGCCGGTGAGCTCGAAGTGAGAGAGCTGTGCGTTGGCGAGGTAACTCGCGAGATCGTCGGTCAGCACCTCGAAGCCCGGCGGCACGCCGAGCGTCACGAGCACCATGTTCTGCACGGTGGCGGTGAGGTTGTTCACGCTGACTTTGGCGGTGACGGTCTCGTTTACCAACAGACTCGCGCGGTCGTAGGCGATTGCGATCGACAGCGGCCCCGTGGCGGGCACCGGCACCTGCGCCCACGGAATGTTGTAGGTGCTGACCAGATTGTAGCCGACCTTGCCGGTTCCCGCGAAGCTGAGGTCGACGCTGTGAGCGCCCGCAGCGGCCAGCGCGCTCATGTCGACGCGCGTCATCACGTCGGACTGCGCCTTGCTCAAGTCCACGCTCGCGAAGACTTGCCCGTCGAGCTTCACGTCAAGCGTGCCCACGGCGCCCTCGGTGCCGTGCAGCGCCGCCAGAAGCAGCGTCTTGAGCGACCAGATGGTGGCCTGCGTCGAGCCGAAGTTGCCGTTCGGATCCTTGGAGCCGGTGATGAAGTCGAGCGCGCCCTTCACCGTGCCCGCGTAACCGCCGGCCGTGATCATCGCGTGCGCGACCAACGCCGTGGTTGCGACAGCGGCATCGTTGCCACCGCAGTAGAAATTGGTCTCGCTGCTGCCGCTGTCCCACGAGAACTTGCTGCCGCTGGCCTGCTTCGCCGCGTCGAGCTGAGCGAGCAACCGGCTGGTCTCTGGGTCGCTCGGGGCAGCAGCGGCGTAGGCGTTGGCGGCGAGCGCCAACGTGTAGGCGTCGTCACTTGCGGTGAGGTGGGCCTTCACGTAGTCGAGACCGCGCTGCAGCTCGGGGCCGGTGTCGCCGTCCTGTGCCAGCGCCCACACCACGAACGCGGTATTGCGCGCGACGCTGCTCTGGAACGAGAAAGACTCGGTCATGTCGCCCGGCCACGAGCCATCGGCCTTTTGCTGCGTGATCAGCCACTGGCGTGTGCGTGTGCGCATCGCGCTGTCGACCTCTTGCACCTGCGCCATGTCGGCGAACTCCATCAGGCCGAACGCGGTCACCGAGAGGTAGGGCGCAGAGTCCTGCATACCGAACCACGAGAAGCCGCCGCCGGTGTGCTCGAAGGTCAGTAGGCGCTGGTAGCCCGCGGAGATCAGCGACTCCGCCTTGAGCTGGATCGCGGGCGTGACCTGCTTGGTCTGCTCCATGTAGCGAGCGACCAGGACGTTGGGCCAGGTGGTGGAGGTGGTTTGCTCGAAGCAACCGCTGGGCACCTGCAGCAGGCTGTCCAGGCCCTGCACCGCCTGCGAGAGATATGCTGGGAACACGTCGAGGTAGAGCTGGCCCGAGCCAGGCACGGCGTTTCCGGGGAAGCTGGCCGACAACGTGGCGTTGCCGGCTCCGAGCGCGCCCGACTGCGCGACCGGCATGGCCATGCCGTCTGGCACCACCCGGACGCTGCGCGCGACGGCATCGGAAGCCTTGGTGCCGATGGCATGCACCGTCAGCGTCTGCGTGCCGACCTGGTCGACACGCACGGGAATGTTCACGCTCTTGACCTCGCCCGCGGCCAGATCGAGCTGGGTGTTGACCGAGCCCAGGGCCGTGAACCACGGCGCCGAGTCGACCGTCAGCTGCACCGACTGCGCAACCTTGAGGTAGTTGTACACGACGATCGGGAAGTCGACCTCGTCGCCGCGCGTGAGCTCCGCTGGGAAGTTCACGTCGGCAAAGAAGTCCTGGAACACCGTGACGCCCGACTGACCACCCCCAAGCTTGCCGCCCTGCGCGTTGGCAAGCGCCGAGACACGCCAGCTGGTGATGCTGTCGGCCATGTCGAGCGAGACCGTAGCCGTGCCGTCGGCGCCGGTGATCAGCGAGGGATTGACATACAGAGTCTCGGGGAAGTCGCTGCGTACGCGCGGATTGCTGTCGGTGGTCGTCGCGTGCGACCCGGTCGGGTCGCTGGTCGCGGCCACGGGACCGCCCGTGCCTGCCGCACCGAATGCCGCGCCCGCGGCGTTGCCAACGCCCGGCGCGCCTTGGCACGCGAGGCAGGCAGCCCCGGCATCGGCGAAGCCACCGCCGCTGCCGCCGCCCCACATGGCGGCGCCGAAGTCGCTGAAGCCGATCGTGATCTTCTCGTCGTCGGCCGTGGCTGGCTTTTCGTCGGGTCCTGCGCTCACGAACACCGCAGCGCTGTTACCGTCGCTCTGATCGTCGTAGGCGTTGCCCCAGAAGTCGAAGAACTGCACGTTGTTCTTGATCTGGGCCGCCAGCGCGCTGCCCACCGGCATGTTGATTGCTGCGCAATAGTATTGGCTGACGTCACAGCCCTGCTGCAGTAGGACCTGCGCCTGTGCGCTCACCACGGGCTTGAGCAGTGCGATCAGCGCGCCGTGCTCGACGGTGAGGGCCGGCATCAGCTTCGTGTGGGTGGCGTCGATCGTGGCCTGCCACGAGCCCGCGGAGATGCCCATCATCTGGTTGCCCGTCAGTGCCGCGAGGCTCGCCTCGGCCTGTGTCTGCGCGGCCTGCGCCTTCTTCGCGTCAGTCGCCACGACGTCCTCGAAGAGCAGCTTGTCGAAGCTCACGATCGGCGCAGCGATCTCGTATTGCGGCGTGGCGAACGCATCTTCGAGCTCGAAGAACGTGCGCAGCAGTCCCGGCTGCGCGTCGATCAACCCGAACACCGCCTCATCGACGATCTGCACGCCGAGCGCGGCGACCGCAGGCTTGCCCTGCTCGTCGTTCACCGTAAAAGTGAGCTTGGCAGCCTCGCCGGGCTTGTACTTCGCCTTGTCGGTGGACAGCGAAACCGAGAGCGCCCCCGCACGCTCGACCACGATGCTGCGCCCCGCCCGCACTGTGTTGCCGTCGGCGTCGACCACGTACGCCTCGATGCGGTTGTCACCGATCAAGCTGGCATCGAGCGGCATGTTGAAGCTTGCAACGCCCTTTTGTACGTCGAGCGTGCGCATGTCGACGGCCTGACCCTCGTTGAGCCAGTCGACGTACACACGCGTCTCACCGTTGGATGCGAGCACTTGCACTTTCACCGTCTCGCCCAGGCGGTATACCGATTTGTCCGTGCGCACGAGCACGTGCTCGCCACCGGTCTGCGACGTGAAGTCGAAGCTCTTCGAGACGGCCGTGCCGTCCACGGTCGTCAGCGCCACGTCCACGTGCGCCGAGGTGCCGCCAGGCGTCCAGTGCAGCTCCACGTGGCCATAGGCATCGGTCTGCACCGTCTGTGCGGGCAGCGAACCCGATACCTTCGCTTTGGCGGCCGCCACCGGCGCACCCAGCGGATCGGTCACGAACAGATGCAGGCGATTCTCCACGCCCGGCACCAGCTGCGTCGCCTCCGGGATCAGCGTGATGCTCACCGCGTCGGGGGCCACGGTCAGAGCCTTTTCCTTCTTCACTTCCTGGCCCGCCGTGTCGGTCACCGTCACGCGCAAGCTCACCAATGCGTTGCCGCCCTGCAGCGGAATGCCGGCGAGCGCGCTCGGCAGCGTGATGTCGAAGCTCATGTGACCGTTGGCATCGGTCACACCCATCACCTGCTGGAACACGGTCTGGCCCACGTCGAGCGTGAGCGCCTCGACCAACACCTTGCCACCCGCCACGTTCTTGCCGAAGAAGTAGCGGCTGTCGATGCTGCCATGCACGTGCTCGGCCGGTGCGTAGAACGGCTTGTCGGCGTTGATGGTCACGGCGAACTTGGGCAGCGCGTAGTGAGAGACGTCGACCGTCTTCTCGCCCGTGACGGTGCCGAGCAGTGCGCGCAGCTTGTAGGTTCCCTCGTTCACGACCGAAGCCAGCCGGAAGCTGGTCGACGCGATGCCGTAGGCGTCGGTCATGAAACTCTTCTTGTAGACCTTGTTGCCCTTGCCGTCCTCGACCTCGAACACCACCGCTTGCTTCTGCACCGGTGCGTTGCTCGGGCTCGTCAGCGCAAGCGCGCGCACGTGGATCAGTTGCCCCGGCTGGTAGATCGGCTTGTCACTGGTCAGCAGCACCTTCTTGCCGGCAGCTTCCGCGGTGATGTCCTGCACCAGCTGCAGCTGCGTGCCAGAGTCGGTGACCTGTGCAGACACCTGATAGCTGCCCGCCGTGGTCACGTTTACGTCGAACACCGCCGACCCGGTGTCGTCGGTCTTGCCTTGCAGGGTCTGGGGCGGCTGACCCGTCTGTCCGAGCAAGAGCGTGACTGCGGTGTTCTGCACGGGCGCGTGCGTCAGCGGGTCTTGCACGCGCGCGCGGTAGCTCGCGTGCTTGTCGAGGTGCACGCGCGCTGGGCCGTCCAGCAGCAGCTCGTAGGGCGTGAGCACGTACAGCAGGCTGCGCGTCACACGCAGTGGCAGCTGTCGCGCCTCGGACACACGCACGCTGTAGAGCGCGCGATCGGCCTGGGTGTCGAGGCCCTTGGGCAAGCTCAGCGTCGTGTGCAGCGTCGTGCTCTTGCCGGCATCGATCGAGTAGCTGACGCTGACCTGGCTGGTGACCTTCGCGCCATCCACCGACCTGAGCGACACGTCGAGCGAGCCGGCGGCTGCGACCAGAGCTTTCACGGGGATCGACAGTTCCAGCTGCCCGCCGTTCACCTTGCCCTGCAGTAGGCTCTCGGTGACGGAGATCAGCCCGTTGTCATGGCGATCGGCCTTGGGCGTCGAGTCGGCCGCTGCACCCGCCGGCCGGTTGTGCCCGCAGCCCGCGTAAAGCAGCGCGGCGGCACAGGCCAAGTGTAGAGCGAGGTGGCGGCTGCGAGTATGAGCGAGCATGAGGGCCTCCGAGACGAGGGGCGTTCTCGGAGGCTATGTGCACAGCGCGTGCCAGTGGCCAACCCGCGAAATACCAGCCAAAAGAAGCAGTTTGTCGCCGAAGTCGTTGGGCCAGTCTGTGCCATCCGCACTTACCCCGGGACGAACAACACTTGCTCGTGCCGACGCGTGCCACGGCTTCTTCCCAGCCAGCGGTGGCAGCGCCTACGCCACATCGACGACAGGTTCACCGCAAACCGACGCTTGCAGACTCAGATCCCGCGCTACGCCGCCGCTCCGGCCGGCACGGGCGCGCACGCCGACCCTCGTCGCTCGACACAGCCCCACGAAGATCCGAGCTTTGTCCGCCCTTGGCGCCCCTAGTCAATGGCTTGCGGCTTTCATCGTCGGACACTGGAACCCGCCCACGATGCCGTCCGCCTCTTTGTGATCCCACCTTGTTCTGTTCGCCGCAGCTCGTGCAGCTTGCAGCATCACGTCCGTGCAAACGCCCGGCTCATTCGACACGACCAAGCCGAGCACCTTGAGCAGAGCGACAATCTCATAGTCGTCCTTGATGTAGCCCTTTGCGCGTGATCGTCGCTGCCAACGAACAACCAAGCTTTTCTTCCGACGGCGATGGTGCGCAGCGCGCGCTCGGAGCGATTGTTGGTCATCTCGAGTCGACCATTTTCGAGAAGGCGCATGAGTCCGTCTTGCTCACGCGTTGCGCCGCCGAGCGCCGAGCGCAAGAGGCCGCGCTGGTCTCGAACTTTGTCGTGCTCGAGCTGCGCGCAAGCGAAGAACGCATCGAGGTGTGGACGCAGATGCGCGTTTCGCAGCGCAGCGGCCGCGGGCGCCACCACGGCGTTGTCCAGCACGCCGCCCGCGTAATCCCAGCAGAGCAGCTTGCCGACCTTGCAAGTCTGGCTCGAGATCACTGTTTCTGATTGCGGGCTGCCATACGTGTCGGACTGTTGGCCCTCGACGCCGAGCACTGGAGTGAGCAAATACGTGGTCTGCATTTCGGTCGTTTGCTGCGATGGAGTGAGTTGATGAGCGATGCCATCGCGCACCGGTGCGGCGACGGCCGTTTGCTTCTCGGAGACCTGCCCTCGCGGCTCCAAGAGCCGAAGACGAGCGCGGACGAGCGCAGCCGTACCGCGGCGCACGTCGAGGCCGGCGACGCAGCGCGCCAGAGTGTGGCGCGACACGTCGAGCGTGCGCAACACGCGTTGCTCGCCGCGTGCTCTCACAAGACGCATCAGGCGATCGCGTTCATCCGCGGTGAGGGCAAGGCCCGTTGCTGCTTGCGACATGCCCCAACGATGCAGGAGCGACGCACCGCATGGAAGCTCTCGCGATCGCGAAGCTGACAACGAGATCAGATGTTAGACGCCGCCCGCCTTGCGCTTCGCTGTCTTTCGACGTTCGAGCATCAGGTCGGCCGCAAACAACTGCCGTGCTTTGGTCTGGCTGCAGCCGAGTGCGATGAACGCCGCACGAAGCAACGCCGGGTTCTCGTGAACGCGCGCGGCCCTGAACGCCGCGGTCACAGCGAACCCACGCGCTCCATCAGCTCGTCTCGTGCCTTGGGATCGCGGTGTGAGGAGAGCACGGCACGCTCTGCCGAGAGCAACCGTGCCGGCGTGGTTGCCCCGTGCGCATCGCCGATGGCTTTGCGCGTAGGCGCACGCGTGCGTCTGCTCGCCGACATCGAAGGCACCCGCGTCACACCCCCAATAGCTTCACGCGCTTGTTGCCGAGCACGGCGACGATCTCGAGCTCGCCGCCGAGCGCCTCCACGTAGCCGCGCAGGGCCTCGAGCGGGTTGTTGTCGCGGCGCTCGAGCTTCGACAGCGCGGACTGTGTTGTCTGGACGAGCTCGGCCACCTCAGCCTGGGTCTTGCCGGCTTCTTCGCGCAGCTGGCGCAGCGTCAGCTCGAGCAGCTCTGTCTCGGCCTGGGCGCGCACGCGGGTAGCGCGCTCGGCGCCCATCGTTTCAGCCTTGATTTGTGCCCACTTCTTCATTGGCTGGTCTCCTTGAGGTACTGCGCCCAGATCTTCTCGGCAGTTGGGATCATGTGGTCGTAGAAGCGGTCGTCTCCGGTCTTGTCGCCGCCGATCAGCAGCACCGCCTGACGCTTGGGATCGAACACGTAGAACACGCGCAGCGGGGCGCCGCCTGACTGAACGCGCAGCTCGCGCATCGCAACTTTCGAGCCTGTGATCGCGCTCGAATACGGGAAGGGAAGCGTGACGCCCGCCATCTCCAGCATGTCGACGACGCGGGCAACATCGTCCATCTGCTTGGCTTCGAGGCCACGGAACCAGCCTGCAAACTCGTCCGTTCCGATGACCTCGACCACACGACCACTATGCCTCAAGGGAATATGCCACGCAAGCATGTTACCTCGGTTCTTGTGGTCCGTTGACGAGTCCTGCGCACACGCCCGTTTGCAGCAGCACCCGCACGCTGGGCCGGTACGCACCTGCGTCGACCAGTTCGTGTGCCCAGCGCAGTGCGCGCCCCAGCGACGAGCCCATGCAGATCGCCGACGCGCTCGAAGCAGTGTCGACGCCCCCCCGCGGCTTGACGATTACCCCTCTAGAGGGTAATGTTTCCAGGTGATCAATACGGTCATCGTTACCAAGGTAGCGCTCAAGCAGCTCTCGAAGTGCCCGAAGCAGGTGCAGAAGAAGTTCCGCATCTGGGTGGCGAACGTG
>JADGRF010000192.1 GCA_017881055.1 Sandaracinaceae bacterium | reverse complement strand
GCCGAGCTGGCGCAGGAGAGCTGGATGATCGCCCAGTGTCGCTATCACCTCGTGAAAGTCGAACGTTGGAGCGTCGACCGCGGGCGGGATGTCGGCCAACACGCGCGGCAACGTGTTCGAGCGATAGGTGTCCTGCTGACCGCGATTGTAGAAACGGTACGCGCGAAACAGCTCGGCACCGGGAATGCCCTTCGCCACGCTGCTGGCACGCGCCTGCATCGTCCGTTCGAGCTTGGCGTCGGGATGCGGACCCGCCTGTGTGGAAGCAAGGCCCGGCGGCAGCGGCGGGTTGTAGGCGTTGCCTTTCGCAGCACGGCTGAGCCTGTTCACCTCGGTCATCACGCTCGAAATGCCTTGCACCAAATCGGAGGCGGCATTGTTCGCGTTCAGATCCGGAAACGCCGAGGGCGATGCGTTGGCGACGCTGGTATAGACGCTCTCGACGTACGCGTGGATGGCGCCCACCGAGTACGAGCGAAGCGCACGCTGGGAATGATCTTGAAATTGGAACGGCCGCACGCGCGTCGTGCTCGGAAACAGCGCGTCCCACAGCGCGCTCGACAGCCGGCTCGTGTCGAATGCCACCGGCACGTCGAAGAACCCCGTGGAGTTGCCGAGTTGCACGCGCAGGAGCAACTGACCGATGCGCGCGGCCACGGCCGAGGGCCAGTTGGCGAGCGTGTAGTCGCCGAGCGTCGGCGCGCTGGCGTCGTCGAGTCGCAGCGTGACGTAGATCGACAGCTTCGGGGCGCCGTTGACGTCGAAGCCATTCGGCAACGCGGTCCAGATGAAGTTGGGATTGGCTGCCATGGGCGCTTTCTCGGATCAAGCCGCGAAATCGAACGCGTCGGCGTATTCGGCGAAGGGGTCGTAGCCGAGAGCCGGCTTCATCACGTCCTCGAAGCTCGGGTCGGCGTTGTCGCCCGCGAACTTGCGCTCGCAGCTGATCGACACGCTGACGCTGAAGAACACGATCGTGATCTCGATCTCGATCTGCGCGCGACCCACGAGCTTGTGCGACGAAAACTCGTAGCACAGCTCCATGTACAGCTCGATCGAAGCGGTGATCAGGCCGAGCACGTTCACCGCACCGCGCATGCGCAGGTACCCGGTGAGCGTGGCGTCGTTCGCTTCCATGCGGAAGTAGATCCCCGCCATCACCGAGATCGAACCGCTCGCGACACCGAAGTCCACCGCCAGACCCGCGCCGAACTCCAGCTCCGCTTCCATGAGCAAGACGCCCTTGGGCGAGACCTCGATGCCGAAAAACCCACCGCCACCGAGGAACGCAACCGTCAGGTGGAACGGACTCTCGCGCTTGCAGAACTGAAACGACACGCTCAGCGGGTTGCCGATGAACGGAATGTGAAAGCCCGCCGAGAAGCTCAGATTGGTGAGGCTGAACATGCCCACCGCGACGTTCGGTAGCCCCATCGAGAAGCTGGCCTTGATGCCTTCACTCGAGACATCGAGGCTGGGTGGATCGCTGAAACCTTTGAGCGGGATGAGCTTGCGCAGCGTGTCCACGAACGACAACACGCCGTCGAACGCGATGTCGTCGAACACCACGTCGACATCGGGCTTCTTGCCGCTTTTCACCGAGAACGCCACGCGCTTGAACTTCAGGCGCATGAACGTGGCAGGCGCGATCAAACGAATCTCGAAGCCCTCGAGCGCCGCGAGCAAATCGACGCCCGCAGGCTTGCCGGGCGAGTCCTTGCCGCGCGCTTCGACCGCGAGCACCAGCGCGTCCGGCTTGTTCGGCGCGAAGATCGCGTTGCCCGCGCCGGTTGGAAATCCCTGGATCGGTGGATGCCAATCGAGCCGCACCGTGAGGTTCTGCGCCAGCTCCTTGCCCATGCGAAACGCCTTGAGCGCCGTGTGCAGCGTGCTGGCGACGCTGCTGACCACGCTCACCAGCTGATCGAGCTTCTGCTTGAGCAGCAGCTGCGGACCGGCCGTGAGCTTCTGCAGCTCCGCGGGCACGGGCGCCTTGTTGAACAGCGTCGCGGCGGCATTGAGCGCGCTCGTGAACGCCGGCAGATCGGCGCCCACCACGAGATCGATGTCGCCGTCGATGTGGTCTTCGTCGAGACGAATCGCGGCGACGTCCGTCACGAGCTTCTCGGCCTTGGCCGCGATGTCGGTGAGCGAGCTGTCCACGGCCATGCCGAGGTCCATCAGCTCTTTCGCCACGGCCTTGGCCTGCGCCTGCACGGCCGCGAGGTCCTGCAAGAACTCTTCGACCACGCTCAGCGCCTGCGTCACGAATTTTGGCGCGGAGGCGAGGCCTCCCACCGCGGAGATCACGTCTTTCAAGTCGAAGACGCCGAACAGCTTGGCCTCGAGACTCGACAGGAACGAAGCAGGATCGAACGTGTTGCTCGCGATCATCGTGAGATCACCGGCGACTGGCCCCACGCGCCGCGACAGACCGGTGATGTCGAGGCTCGGCGCGATGAACCCGCCCGATTTCGACGAATTCTTCAGGAAGTCGACCGCCGCCGAACCACTCATCAGCTGCATCAGCAGCTCGCCTTCGTTACCCGCGCCGAACTCGTGATCGAGAAAGCTCTTTGCGTATTCGAACACCGGGGCCGCGTTCTGCCCCGCGAGCTGGCGCAGCGCTTCGACCTGCAGATTGGCCTGTGCGAGCCCGGGTAGAAAGCCGATCGCCTTGTCGGGCGCAGGCCCGCCGACCGGCTCGGCAAAGCTCATGCTGTGCGTCTCGAACGTAGTGTCGTCGGGTTGTGCGCACGGTGCGAAGGCGATGCGCTGCCCGAACAGCTCCGCCGTTCCAATCGTGGACGTGTACAACGCCTTGGCCTTCGTGACGTCGGCCGCGCTCGTTTCGCCCGCCGTGGACGGCACCCACACCACACCGACGTCGAAGCGCACCATGCGTCCGTTGTGATCGACGCCCTGCATGTGAAAGCGGAACGTGGATCCGTCGGCCTCGGGTACGAACGGCTCGGCGAAGCTCGCCGGCACCGAATCGAGATTCGGTGTCATCAGCGTCTTCAGCTCGATCTCGCTGAACGGAAACTGGCGCAGCGCCACGGGATAACTCTTCACCGGCTCGCGCACCACGATGAACTTGCGCTGCCACAGGTAGGCCGTGTGCGGTGCCGAGGGCTCGAACTTGCGTTCGGTGATCTTCACGACGTCCGCGCGATGTCCGAACGGATACAGCACGCCGGAGTAGTGCAGCTCGACGTACTGATCGCGACCCAGGCCCGCGCGATGCGTCCACGAGCCCACGCCGTACAGCGGCTTGTCGCCCCAGTCGCCGTGACTGTCGAGGTAACCGCCAAGACTCGTGAGCATCAAGCGACGAACCGAGATGGGCTCGGGCTCGACGTTCACCGAGGCTTTGGTGCTGCAGTTGATCGGGGTGAAGTTCGACGACTCGTGCACGATCGCGATGCGATCCTGCGAGCTGAGCGACGACTCGAACAGGTTCGGGTCGCTCGGCGAGCTGTACGTGCACGGATCGGTCGCCTCGAACGCGGGATCGCGCGTCCACAGCGCGCGGATCGTGCGCAGCGACGCGGTCTGCTCGGATTCGTCGGCGCTCGCCTTGCCGCTGTCCACGCCCAGGCGCGTGTGCCAGAGCTCCACGCGACCGGCGGCGGACTTCACAAACTCAGTCGCGTGCGCAAAGCGCGCGTAGTGGTTAGGTGAAACCGAGAGCCGAAACGGCAACTCGAGCGAGGTCTGCGTGCCATCGGGTTCCACCGGTACCGTGGGCGAAAGCACACCCAGCCGGCCGGTCACGGAATCGGGCAGCGTTACAGCTGACACGGAGATCCCCGACGAGCGGGCGATCGCCAGGCTGGCTTGCGCGGTCTGGCTCGCAGTCACCGCCGTGACCACCGCATTGGCAATGGCAGGGCTCGCCTGCTCGGCGGTACCGAAGCTCGGCGCGAGCACTTGTTTTTTTACGACCACCGGCTTGTACGCGACCGCGGGTCGCGCGAGCACGTGCGGTGCGTGTGGCGGCAGCGCGTTGTCGGTGACGCGCAGCGCCCAGCTCGCCGCCGCCTCGAGCAGTGCCGTTGGCGTGTAGTCGAGCGACTCGAGTCCCGTGGGAGCGAGAAACGCGAGCCGGCTGGGGCCAGCCAAGCGTGTGCGCATCGGCCGGCTTGGAATCAGCGGCATCGCCTCGAACAGCGTCTCTTCGTACACGTGCTGCGGCGCGTGCCGCACGACCATATAGGCGTCGCCGGTGCCTTTGCGCGCGAGCTTGTCGCCCGCATCGCTCAGCGCGAAGTTGTAGAAATCGAAGTGCAGGTGCAGGAAGTCGTCGCGCCGCTTGAGCGTGGTCTTGAAGTCCGGCTTGGCGCCCAGCTTGTCGGCCTGGCAATCGCAACCTGCGAGGCCACCGAAGCCGACGAAACGAAACGCCGATGACACCCCGACCAGCTGGATGAACGTCCTGCGCGAGAAGTTGAGCTTGCGTCGTCCCGTACCGAGCTCGTCTGACATCGAATCCTCCGCCGACTGCACGGGCCGTCGTGGGCGGCGCCATCCTACATCGTCGACGTGCCGGCGGAAGCACCAATCGCAGAGGCTTGACGAGTTGACGGAATACCTCCGTGCCCTCACCCGGCAACGTCGTTTGCGTACCTCGAGCGCGATGCGTTCCGGTTGCTCTGCAGCCGTGTCGAGTACGTAGTTGGTGACGTGCTCCGCTGACGCCCACCGCGCGCATCGGCGCCTTTCGACGAGCAGGCGTTGCCGCAGCTGCCGCAGTTGTTGTTGTCGGCCAGCAGGTCGACCTCGCGGCCGTCGCGACCGCCGGTCGTGCCCGCGTTGCAGTTGCCGTAGCCGGTCGCGCAGCCCGTGATGGTGCAGCTACCGCCACAGCAGGTGCCCCCGGTCGCGTGCTGGAAGTTGCACGCCCAGCTCGGTGTGGTCGCTGCGCAGCCGCCGCAATTGCTCGGGTCAGTGCTGATGTCGACCTCGCAGCCATCGAGCGCGGCGTTGTTGTTGCAGTCCTGCCAGGTGCCGGTGCAGCCCGCGGCTGCGGCTGCGACCGAGTCGCGGGCGCCGGCCAGAAGATCTTGTCAAACCAACATAGAAATGTCGGGTTCGGGCTCTGCGGCTCCGCGCTCTCTTGGGCCCTGGAAGAACAACAAGAGGACCCTGCGCGGGAGGCCGTGATCAGCTTCGGGAGCAGTGGCGTTGTGGGTCGACCCGTTACGGGGTCGCGGCTTCGGCAGTCTCGCCCCACGCGTCGCCCATCGCGCTCTGAAGCTGAGTACGCTCGCGCTGCGTGAGTCGTCGTTGCTCGAGCGTGCGCTGATCGCGCGCCTGCTGCTCGCGCTGAATGACTTCAAGCGTGTCGCCGAGCAGCTTGTGACTCACGATGTCAGCCTGACGCACGCGGTTGTCCTTGGGAAAGGGCCGGGCAGTCAGCTGCACACCGTCGAAGAAGATGCGAACGGTTCCGTAAGATGTTCGGCGGCAACCCCAACGTCACCTACAACGTCAAGCTACGAGTTGCAGGCGTTGGGGAGCGTTACTGGTACACCGGCGGCACCGTGGACCCGGTGAGCAAGATCTTCTACACGGGCGGCCTCCCCACTGTTAATGGTCCGCCCCCGAGCACCAGCGCGCGCCAGTCGGCGTGCAAGATTCAGCCGCCTAAGACAGATGGCCCTCCCGACAACTTCGCGCTCGGCTTCACGGTTCCACCGGAGGTCAACCCGAGCGATGGGTGTTTCAACGGATTCAACATCTTCGCCATGACGGTTTCGTCGCCGAAGAAGAGTTACTATCTGAACTACACCGAAGAGTTCGACGGCATCGATCGACAACCGCACTCTTGCTACACGAACGACTATACGGTCACGATTCCGATCAAGGGGCAGGCTCAGGTCGACTTCTACGTCATCGACGGCGACCACCACCAGGTCGCGAACTGCGGCACGCAGATGGTGCCCAACGTCAAGACCAAGCAGCCTTACCTTGGCAACTTCGAGTTCACCGTCGTCGACGTCACCACGACGCCTGCACCGTAAACTCGTGGAAGGGACGCACCGTCCGCGCTGTCCCATTACGCCGAGCCGGCGGCCACGCCCGGGGTGGCGCGCAACATCGCGGGCGCAATCCAGTGTACTGTGCCCGCCAAAGACGCAGAGGACTCGTCCTCCGTCAACACGGCAGAAACCATGAAGAACGTTCTCATCACCGGCGTGGCAGGAATGATCGGCTCACATCTGCTCGATCGACTGCTGGAACGCGAGTACACAGTCACGGGCATCGACAACCTGTCGTTCGGCAAGACCGCGAACATCGCGCACAACCTCTCGAACCCAAAATTCACCTTCTATCCTGTCGATATTCTCGACTTCGACACTCTGAAGATCCTGGCCAAGGATGCCGACACCATCGTGCATCTGGCTGCAGTGAAGAAGATTGCCGAAAAGGACTCGAGCATGGCGACACTCAAGGTGAACGCCAAGGGTACCGAAAACGTCTTCGAGGCGGCCCGGATGTGGGGCAAGAAGGTCGTCTACGCCTCGACCTCCGACGTCTACGGGATGTCGCCCGACCTGCCGTTCTCCGAGGACGGCGACCTGCTGCTCGGGCCGAGCATGGTGAAACGCTGGAGCTACGCGGTCGCCAAGCTCTACGGTGAGCAACTCGCCTTCGGCTACCACGCCGACTGCGGCCTGCGCGTCGTGGTGCTGCGCTATTTCGGCGGCTTCAGCCCGCGCTCCAGCTTCGCATGGAGTGGCGGTCACATTCCCATCTTCATCCGCGCCATCCTCGAGGACCGCGAGGTTCCGATCCACGGCGACGGAACCCAGACGCGCTCGATGACCTACGTCGACGACCTGATCGATGGCACGGTCGCCGCGATGGAAACCGACGCGGCGGTCGGCGAGATCATCAATCTCGGAAGCCAGGAAGAGATGAGCGTGATCGACGCTGCGCGTTTGATTCACCGCGTTGCCGCCACCGGCAAAGAGCTGAAGCTGAACTTCATTCCGCTGCAGGAAGTGTTCGGAAATTACAAAGACATCCTGCGTCGCATCCCCGACCTGAGGAAAGCCGAGAGGATCCTCGGGTATCGGCCCAAGCACTCGATGGAAGAAGCGATCCGCAAGACGCTGCATTCCGTGGGACAGAGCGAACGGCCGTTGCGGTAGAACATGGCGGTCGTCTACGTCATCGCGCCGGTCTTCAACGAAGAGGGAAACATGCCGCGGCTGCTCGCGGACTGGGCCACGCTGGCCGCGCGGCTCGCGCCCAAGCGCTTCGTCGGAATCTTGGTGGACGACGGCAGCAGCGATGGAACGATCGCCGCAGCCGAGCAGCACCGCGGCGAGCTGCCCGTGACCGTGTTGCGCCTGTCGCCGAACCAGGGCCCGGGAGCGGCCTTCGCTACGGGCTTCCAGCACGTCGCCCCACGGCTCAGCGAAGGCGACATCGTCGTCACGACCGAAGGCGACAATACCTCACGCATCGATGTGCTGTGCACGATGATCGACCGACTCGAGCGCGAGGGCCTCGACGTCGTCCTGGCCTCGCCGCACGCCTACGGCGGAGGTTTCTCTGGCACCAACGGCACTCGCATCCTGCTCAGCCACGGCGGCTCTGCGTTCGTGAGAACGCTGATGGGGCTGCACGGCATCAACACCACGAGTTCGTTCTTGCGCGCGCACCGCGCAGGCGCGATTCTGGCGTTGCAGCGGCGCTACGGCGCCAAGATCATCGAGCGTGCAGGCTTCGAATCCATGGTCGAGCTGCTGATCAAGTGCGTGGCACTGCAATTGTCGATCTCGGAAGTTGCGATGAAGGTCGACTCCAGCGCACGGGTGGGCAAGAGCAAGATGAAGCTCGCCAAGACCATCGTCGGCTATCTTTCGTTGCTCAAGGATCGGCCGCGCTGGACCTCGGACACGCCGGCGAAGCTTTGAACTCTCGGACACGCAGCCAGTGAACACCGACGGCGTCAGGCCAACGACGGCAGAGAGCGGCAAGTGGCTCGGCCTCGCACTCGTCGTGCTGTTTTGCGCGTCGATCCTCGTCACGGCGTTTCGCGCGAGCGATCGCTACTACGGGAAGAACATGGTGTTGACCGACACCTCGTACTTCCTGATGAGCGTGGGCATCCTTCTGCAAGGCCGTGACGACTTCGATTGGCGGCACGTGCTCCACGAGCCCACGCCGCTACACTCGTCGGACCACGGCACCGACGTCTATGTGCTGCACAATCTGACGGCGTGGCTGCTCAAGGCAGTCTTGCCCTTGCGACCGTGCCTGGCCGTGGTCCTCAATGGGTTGTGGTTCACGGGGATGGCGGTCTCCGTGTACTGGCTGTTCTGGCAGCGCACACGCATCTGGCGAGTCGCAGCGCTCGTCACCGCGAGCTTCCTGGTGGCGAGCCCTTTTCTGCCCACGATCCGCTTGGGACTCACCAGTCTCGATCCCAGCCTCCACGCCTTCATGATCGGGACGAGCGTCCTGTGCTGGGTGCTGCTTAGCGAGTCCTTTCGCAAGCGCGGCGCATCGATCGTCGTTGGCTTGCTGCTCGGATGCCTGGTCTTGGCGCGCGTCTACACGCTGGGGATCGTCCTGCCTGCAATGCTTCCATTCGTGGTCGCGAGCCTCTCGACCCGATCGCGCTCCGAGCTTCGCGCCTCGCTGCTCGGGGGCACACTCGCCATCTCGACCATGCTTGCAGTCAGCGGGTGGTGGCTCCTACCGCGCCTGGGCGTGCTGCTCAGCTACCCGACTCAGTTCAAGAGTGCCGGTGTGCTCGCGCGTACGAGTCTGCCGGAAACGGCCGTTGCGTGGCTGCACTTCGGACGGGATGTCTTCAGCGACAACCTGCCGGTGCTGTGCGTGCTCAGCTGGATCTTTGCGAGCCAGCTCCTCAGCAGCGAGCGCGGCCTCTTCCGGCGCTTCAACTGGAGTCACCTCTGGGTCGCCGTCTGCCCACCGATCGTGCTGACCTGGCTTGGCACGACCTTCGAGCCCTACGGCGCGCTCGCGATTTTCGGCCTGTATCTGACGCTGCTTTTTCCGTTTCGCTCGAGCGAGCCCGCAAGCCTACGGCATCCCAACTTCGCGGTCGCGTTGAGCGCGGCAACTGCGCTGGCCGCGTTCACGTTCTTCTCGTCGCTCATCGAAGCCCACAGCGTCGTGGCCGTCGACAAGCGGCCGCTAGCCGCGGCGATCGAATCGATCCGTCAAGACGCGGTGCACACGCATAGACAGCGAGTGACCGTCGGCCTCGTGCAGTGGGGGATTCTCCACGACGCATCGCTTGTCGATGCGCTGATCTTCGACGCCGGGATTCGCATCGCGACGCCAGGCTACCCGGCCGAGCCACACGGCAGCTGGGAGCTGGTGGTGAACCCGATGGTGCTCGACAACTGGGTCTGGGACCGTCGTGTGCGCGGCGACAAGGTCATGACTCCGGAGCTCTGGGCGAGCCAGCTCACCCAGGCCGCGGACTACGTGATCGTGCTAGCCGCCGATTCAACCCAGCGGCACCGGGGGGGACGCTGGCTACCGTGGGTGCAGACAAGCCGCCTGCTGCTCGAATCCAGCGCCTTTGCGCCCATCTCCCGACCACTCAAAATACCCTCCGACGGCAAGGTCCTGGTTCTCGCGCGGCGCTGAGCTGTCGACGAGCACGATCTTCGATGCGATGGCCGAGGTCGCGCGCAGCGACGACAACCTTCGCTTCATGGTCGCTACGCACGCAGGCAACCGGCAACGAGGGGCTACTACGCTTCAAGAAGAGCGTGGGCGGCTACAAGGTGAAGTACGGACGGCTGTCGTCGCGCTCTTGCTGCATCTGTTTGGCGTAGCGCAGCGCAGCGCCGAGGAGCTTGTTTTCGACGATGACCGCCTGATGCACGTGTCCTTCCTTGTGGAAGGCTCGCGCTGACAGTTCGTGGCCGTCGTGCACGATGCTGACTCCGCCGTCCTCCGTCTCGTAGAGAGTCACGTGCTTGCCCATCGCACGGCGGGCTGCATCGGTCGGCTCCAGGACCAGAACGCGCTCCAGGTGGCTCAGCTCAAGCACTACACGGGTGCGTTCCAATTTACGCGGCGCGCGCTGCAACCGCTCGTGCCCGCGGCGACGGCGGCTGTCGCGCAGCCTCGTCTTCGGCGTGTTCGCTGCCGTCTACGGCGCGGTCACGTGGTTTCTGTGGCGCCGCGGGGATCTACGCTCACCGGGGCAGAGCCCTGACGCGAACGCGTGAGTCGGTCAGGCCCACACCCTCGGAACGCTCAGTTCCGTCAGCTGCAACAGGGTTCTGGCCAGGGTTGCACCCCAACTCGCGCTGCTGTACTTCACGCCGTGGGCTTCGCAGATCGTGCGCACTTCCGCAGCAATGCGACGTAAGCGATTCGGCGGCAGCGTGGGGAACAGATGATGTTCGATCTGCTTGTCCAACGCCCCACACAGAATCGAGACCGGCAGCGGAACCTCGAAGTCGTGGCTGGCCTCCACTTGCATGACGTACCACGCCGCGCGACTTGGCGGGCGTGTGCCCACCGGATGGTCCTGCGCATCGGACCCAACGTGCCCGCTGTAGACACTGGCGGCGCAGTACACGTCGCGCAGCGCTTCGGCGAGCCAATTGCCCAACAAGACCTTGGGGAAGTGCACACCGGCCAACGCGGGATACAACACGTAGTTCTTCAGGTAGTGGGGCAGCGCGCTGCGACTGGCTTTGTGCAGCGCGGAGCGCCAGGCCGAGATCGAGTCGGCGCCGACGGCTTGCCAGGTGTCGGGTTCGTTGCTTCCGACCAACAGGTCCGCGAGACCCGTGTACTTCAAGTTGAGAACGAGCGTGAAATTGAGCCAAGTTGCAGCTGTCAACGGCAGCTGGAAGAGGTGGG
The DNA here is from genome assembly GCA_017881055.1 of Sandaracinaceae bacterium. Classification (GTDB taxonomy): domain Bacteria; phylum Myxococcota_A; class Polyangia; order Polyangiales; family JAFGIB01; genus JADGRF01. The sequence goes on along the minus strand of JADGRF010000192.1, from coordinate 304 downwards.
TCAGCCGCCAGGGCACGCGACGATTCAGGCGCGTGGGTCCCAGCTGAATGTCGGGGTCCTTGCCGCCCACGTTGGTATGACGGTGGTGGCGCACGTTGTGAGCACGGCGCCAGGAGCGCGTGTCGATCGGTGTCTCCCACACGAACGTCGCGGCTTGGAAGGCTTCGGCGCCCGGCAGCGTGTCGTAGGCACCGTGCAGCGCCGCGTGACCGATCTCCAACGCCTCGAGCTGCTTGTGCAACCAGAGCGCGCCGACACCTGTACTGAAGGTCACGGGGTCCAGGCTGATGTGAATCAGCGTGCG
>JADGRF010000191.1 GCA_017881055.1 Sandaracinaceae bacterium | reverse complement strand
TGGTACGGCGAGTCCGCGGTCTACGTGAAGCCGCCGGACGGTGCGCACGATGCGCTCGTCGACGTGCGACGCTCCATCGCCGAGCTTGCGCATTACCGCGCGAAGCTGTTCGCAGGTTGAGCCGCGTATGTTCGAATTGTCTCATGGCCGCGGTGTAGTCGCCGTCTCGGCCCTGCTCGTGCTGCTGTTCAGCAGCTGCGAACCCGACGGCGCGGCCCCACCCGCCGATGACGCAGGTGACGACGACGCCGGCGCGACGGCCAGCCCTGCACGTTCGCGCTGCCAGTTTCATGCTGGCGCGCTGCCCGCCGAGACGCTGACTGCCGGTGAGCCGCACGGCACGGACATCCCGATCGATCACTTCGTCGTGGTGATGCAGGAGAACCGCTCGTTCGACAACTACTTCGAGATGCTGCCAAAGCGCGGCCAGCCCGCAGCCGACGTAGCACCCGCGAGCTTCTCCAATCCGGATCCGTCGCAGGGCGGCGCCGCCGTCACGATCTTTCATGAGAAGCAGTACTGCGGCAGCGACGTGGAGCACGGCTGGGACAGCGTTCACGAGCAATACGCGAACGGCGCGCAGAGCGGCTTCTTGGCCGCCAGCAATCCGGGGGGCGCACGCGCGCTCGGCTACTACGACGAGAGCGATCTGCCATTCTACTACGGCCTAGCCAAGACCTTCGCGATCGGCGACCGCTACTTCACGGAAGTGCTGGGGCCAACCTATCCCAATCGCATGTTCGCGCAGTCCGGCAGCTCGTTCGGACGCATCACGAACAGCTACGCGCCAGCCGATGCGCCAACCATCTACCATCAGCTGCAACGGGCCGGCGAGAGCTGGATGGTCTACTGCGACACGCGCACCTGGGAAGACTCGATCTACACCAACGTGCATACGCTGCCAGGCCAGCACTTCGGCGCCATTCAGGCGTTTCTCGACGATGCCAAGGCCGGCACGTTGCCGAGCTTCGCGTGGATCGAGAGTAAGCGCCTGCTCTCGGGCAGCGGCGACGACGAGCACCCCCCGGGCGACATCCAAACCGGGCAAGCCTTCGTGGCGAGCATCGTCGATGCCGTGATGCACAGCCCGAGCTGGGCGCGCACCGCGGTGTTCCTCACGTACGACGAGCACGGCGGCTACTTCGATCACGTACCACCGCCGAAGGCGTGTCCGCCCGACGCCACGCCACCCATGCTGTCAGCTGGCAACACGCCGGGCGCGTTCGATCGTCACGGCATGCGCGTTCCGTTCATCGTGATCTCGCCGTACGCCAAGCGCCACTACGTCTCGCACGAGCTGCTCAGTCACACGTCGATCCTGCGCATGGTGCAGGCGCGCTTCGAGCTGCCCGCGCTTAGCAATCGCGACGCCAACGCCACACCGCCGTACGACCTCTTCGATTTCGCGCACGCGACGTTCGCGAAGCCACCCGTGTTGCCAGCGGCCGTCGTAGACGCGACCGAGCTGGCGCGCTGCAAGAGGATGTTCCCATAGACGCTCAGCGAACGTGCAGCAGCTCCTGACGCACGTACGCGACCGCGCGGCGATGACGCTCGACCTGAACCCAGGCGTGCGAATGCTTGAAGTACCTTTCCGCTTGGCCGACCGTCGGGTCGACGAGCACCGCGCCGACGAAGGTCTTGTGCAGCACTTCGTCGAACGTTCGCGGACCACGGTAGTCGTCCCAGCGCTGGGGCTGAGCCAACGGGGACTGGGGTCCTTCCTCGATCAAGCGGCGCACGCCGTTCCAGTTGCGAAAACAGCCCTTGATGGTCGGGTTGAGCGGCTCGTAGGCGCTCAAGGGAGGCGAGGCGTACGTGTGCACGGTGTGCACGTGGTACTCGGCGCCCATCGTGCCGTAGTAGTAGAGGCGCGGCTTGTCGTGGAACAGCCACGGCCCGGCGCACGCGTTGGCGACGAAACCGGCCCGCTGCAGCACGGCCTGCGTGGCTGGGCTCCACGTTTCCGCGTCGTCGAGGCGGGGGGCCGACGTGAACCAACTCGCGGGAGTGCCGTTCGGTTTCTGGCGCTGGTCGCGGGCAATCGTCAGCAGGCTCGCGCCGATGACGACCACGGGCAGCAAGACACGCCAGCGCAGTGACAAAGCGGCTTGACGCTCGCGGCTCGCGAACAGGAAGAACGCCACGATCAAGAGGTGGAACGCCGGTAGCGCGCGCACCGGCCAGCGAAACGAATTCACGACGGGTATTGCCGCGAAGAAGAAGTGAAGGTTGAACTCGCCCGGCGAGAGCACGAGCACCATGGCGACCATGCCAAGCAAGAGGATCAGCATGTGCCAGCGCAGGTACGCGCGCGGTCGCTGCGCGAGGTCCACCAACAAGTACCAGACGGGCACGTAGCCGCACATCATCAGCAGGTTGGTGTACAGAATTCCGTCGCTGTAGAAGATCGTGCGCCAGTTGGCGAACGTGCCTGGCAACAACAACCCGAAGTAGCCGGCTGCCGGGACCGAGAACGTGACCCAGCTGCCCGCGGTGTTCTTTCGGCCGCCAAGAAATTCATAGTACGCGAACAGCTGCATCAATGCTGGAACGATGAGGAGCACGAACGTCAGAATGGGTGGGACCAGGCGCAGCCCAAACCGTTTCCAGCTGCCCCCGGTGCGCGGCAACCACGCAGCCGCCAAGAACAACCCAACGACTCCTCCGTACATCGCGGCAAACAGCAGTCCGGTCAGAAACGTCAGAGCCAAGCTGATGCATGCAACGAGCTCGTACGCCAGCAACTCGCGGCGTGTCTCCACGTTCTTCAGCGCAAACAACGCTGCGATCAACCACGGGACGTACGCATACGGAATCAGCACCCCGCTCCAGTTGCCGCCCCACACGACCCAGTAACCGCTGAAGCCGAGCGACAGCACTGCGACGTTCTTCGCCCAGGGAGGCGCCCCGAGAACGTGGCCCAGCAGCCATCCGCCGCCTGCAAAGCAAGCCAAGTGCAGCGCGATGACGACGTCCATCATCGAGCCCACGTCGTGACGGATCAGCAACGCGGGTACGATCGCGAGCGGATCGACCAGGCCCGACAGCCACGGCGATAGATAGGCGCCGCCACCTCCACCAACGTATTCGGTGTGCGTGGGTGACTTGCCTTGCAGCAATAGGCCCGCGACTTCGCGCAGCACCGGGCCGCAACCGCCCGCGTTGTCATCGCGATGGAACGTCTCGACCGTTCGCGCGAACTGCACCCAGAACGACGTCAGCACGGAAAGCCAGACCCAGAGTGAAGTCAGCCGAGCTGTCACGGGTTCACGCAACGTTGCCTGGTCACTGCCGTCGCGAGTCATCGCCGTAGCCCCCGTATAGAACGTGTTCGCGCCGCATGCTACTGCACGAGCGGCGGGAGTGGGGGGCTACTGATCGCCCCTGTCGCTGTGAAGCGCGAGAACCGCCGGCAGTGACGGGCTGGCTTTGACCCACGACGTAGCTTGCCAGCACGTCCGGCCTCATCTACATGACTTTGCCATGCAGATCACGTCGCGCGCCGTCGTCGCGTTCGAGCACACGCTGAAGAACGAGCACGGCGCCGTGCTCGAAACCTCCGTCGGCACGCAGCCGATCCGCTACCTGCACGGCTTCGGCAACTTCTTGCCGGGCCTCGAAGCCGCGCTCGAAGGCAAAGAAGTGGGCGACGACGTCACCGTGGTGCTCACGCCCGAGAACGGCCACGGGCTACGCGACGAGCGCCTCGTTCGCAAGATCGCCGTGCGCAAGCTGAGCGCGGAGCGTGTCGTGGTCGGCCAGCGCTACAACGCCGACCTCGGCGGGACGATCCGGGCGGCCGTCGTGCTCTCCGTGCAAGGCGACTACGCCACGGTCGACGGCAATCACCCGCTGAGTGGCATGACGCTGCACTTCCAGGTGAAGATCGTCGACGTTCGTGCGGCCAGCGCGGAGGAGCTGGCGCACGGACATGTGCACGGGACGGGCGGCCACGCGCATTGAGCCGGTGGGTACGCACGCCCAATACGTGAATTCGCCTCGGTCGGATGGGCGGGTATCCGGCGCGTGGCTCAACGCTTGACAGCGCTGCGTTCCGGCGACACAAGTAACCGCATCGTGACCTGGCTCCGGCTCGTACAGCGTACTGCGACGGTCATCGTCGTGCTCTCGTGCCTAAGCATGATGCACGCCCAAGTCGTATGGGCGTTGTGGTGGGGCGACGCGACGAACCACGCGGCGAACGACATGCCTGCGAACACGGCCGAGCAGGCAGGGGCGCGCGAATGCGCCACGTCCAGCTCCGCGGAGCGCGACGTCTCGAGCGACCTGCTGCTCGACGACGACGACAGCGACGACGACAGCGATGACGCGCACGACGAGTGCGTGACCGTCAGCTCCACGCTGGCACGGCCCCTGGCACGCGCGCTCACGGCGTCTCGAACCGGCCCGGCCTGCGGGCGCTCGTTCGATCGCGACCAGACACTCGAACGCCCACCTCGCGCCTGAACCCAACCGTCGCTGCCCGGCGCGCGTGCCTAGTCACGCGCGCGCAGGGCCTTCGTTTGTGCGTAGCGCGCGAGGTAGTGGTGCATCTTCGAGCTGGTCGTTTCACGACTCGGGTCACGAGTCAGAATTCTTTGCAGCGCATTCTGCCGCGGCTCGGCGCGGTCGTGTGTGTGCTACTCGGCACGCCCAGCAGGGCCGCGGGCGAGACGCTGAGCCTATCGCTCGAGCAAGC
>JADGRF010000190.1 GCA_017881055.1 Sandaracinaceae bacterium | reverse complement strand
TCCCACTCGACGGTCCCATTCGAGCGCTCGTTCGGCTCGATAAGATCGACGTGCGCGCGCTGCTCGGTCCGCTGGAGATCGTGCACGCGCGCGGCGGCGAGCTGAGCGGGCAGCTACAGCTGACAGGTTCGCTGCGCGCCCCGCTGCTCGATGGCAGGCTGCGCCTGCACGACGTGAGCGGAGTGATCGCCGATCTCGGACAGCCGTTCGAGCACGTCACCGGTGAGATCGTCATCGACCACAATCGCTTCGTGCTCCAGCCTACGACCGTCCGCGACCTCGCCGGGAAGGCGCGGGTCTCGGGACGGCTGCAGCTGACGAGCCTACAAACCTGGCAGGCCGAGCTGAGCGCTCACGTCGCCGACTTCCCTGTGCGCCGGAGCGGGGCCGTGCTCGCGAACGTGACCGCCAACGCCACGCTGCACGCCAAAGTCACGCCAGCGCGCACCGAGCTCACGCTGTCGCTGCGCCGCGCTCGGATCGAGCTGAGTGACATCGACCTCGCGGGCGTGCAAACGCTCGCGAGCAACCCGGAGATTGTGTGGACCGATGCGCGCGGTCGGTCGGAGCGCGAGAAAACCGCGGTGGATACGGGCAGCTTCGTGCTGCAGATCGACGCATCAGAGCCGTTCTGGATGCGCCGCACGGACTTTTCCGCGCAGCTCCGCGCCCACTTGCGGCTCGAGATCGACGGCGACAATCCGCCCAGCGTGAGCGGCGAGGTGGACATCGAGCGCGGCTTCGTCGAGCTACTCGGTCAGCAGTTCGACATCGAACGCGGCAAGATCGACTTCGCCGGAGGTCATGCGATCGAGCCCGTGCTCGAGCTGCGTGCCAGCCGCCGCGTGCCGAGTGGCACGAAGGTCAGCCTGGAGGCGACGGGTCCGCTGCACCATCCGGTGCTGGCATTCTTCGTCGACGACGCTTCGGTCACGGCAGCCGATGCCATGGCTGCGCTGACGGGGACGCGGACAGGCAACGACGCGACGCTGCAGTCACAGGTGGGGTCGGTCGCGACGGGCATCGCTGCAGGCCTGCTGACGCTGGGCGCGCGCCGAGAGCTGGGTGATTGGGTGCCGGTGCTCGCGATCGATCAGAGCGGCGGCGCGACCAGCGTGCGCGCCGGCGCCGATGCACGGCGCTTGATTCCCGGATTTCTGCGTAAGCTCGTGGTCGATGCGTACGTCGAAGGCATCCTGAGCGAGCGCCAGAGCAGCAGCGGAACGCCCACTAGCGACAGTCAAGCCGCCTCGCAGACCGGCGCGGCGGTTCTGATCGAGCTGCGCTTCCCGCGCAGCCTCGTCGGCCAGGCGCAGTACGGCCCCGGCCAGCGCTGGTCCACCGATTTGACATGGGAGCCTTGACCGATGCGAGCTTTACGACGCGTGCTGATTGACAGCTGGACACGATTCAACGAACACGGAGACGTGCTCGCGGCGGGCATGTCGTTCTACGCGCTCCTCTCGGTCGCTCCACTGATCGTGATCGCGACCACGCTCGCAGGTTGGGTCTTCGGTCGAGAGAGCGCGCGCGCCGCGCTGCTCGCGGAGCTCGGACGTCTCGGTAACGCGGACCTGCAGAATACCGCGCGGAAGCTGATTGCCGCGGCCAACGCCGGCGGCGGACGAGTCGCGGCGATCGTCGCAGGCTTCGCGCTGCTGATCGCCGCGAGCAGGCTGTTCATTCAAGTGCAGGACGCGCTGAACTTGATCTGGGGCGTGACGATTCGTCCCGCAGCCTCGACCCGCGAAGCGCTGAGTCGCCTCTTGCACAAACGCTTGCTGTCGTTCGTGATGGTCGTCGGCTGCGGTGCGCTCTTGCTAGTCGCGATCGTGGTCCAGGGCGTCGCCACGGCGCTCGGCAGCGCGACCGAAGGCCTGCTCGGCACGAACTCGGTCACGTCTGCGCTCGCGTTCGTGGCCCAGACCGGCGTGACGTTCGTGTTGGGCGCCGTCGCGTTCACCATTCTCTACCGCGTGCTGCCGGACGTGCGCCTCGGCTGGTCGCACGTCTGGGTTGGCGGAATGCTCACCTCCGCGCTGATGCTGCTCGGAACGTGGTTACTTGGGCTCTATCTCAGCCTTGTTGCGCCCGCTTGGCTGCAGGGCGCGATCGGCTCTGTGGCGGTGTTCATGGTCTGGACGTACTACCAAGCACAGGTTTTCTTGTTCGGCGCAGCGCTGACGCGAGCGTGGTCGGCTCGTAAGACAGCGGCTTGAGGAGCTCGTAGCGCGGCCCCACGGCTCGCGGTCCCACCCCCATAGCCCCCCCATAGCCCCCCGATCCGGAGGACAGGGCCGCGAGCCTGGGCAATCAAGTTGTGATCGGTCTGAAGCCACCCGGCACACCAGTGCTTTGCTAGTTGCGCGCGTGCGCCTCGCTAGGAGGCAGCGTGTGACAGTTGTACGCGGGGACGAGCTCGCAAGGTTCGGGCCAGCAGCCTACACACGGCAGCGGTCAGCGCGGCAAAAGAAATTGCCGGAAGCATTTGCATGCTCCCGGCAGGTCGCCCAAAGGACGTGACGTTTGCGCGTTGGCCAGGCCCCCCAGCCCGCGGCCGCTGTCACGTCGCGTGTTCGTCGGTGCGCGTGCGCGCCTCAGCGATCGTCGTGTGCGCGCTTCTGGACGGCTGGCAGTTCCGCACTGAACAACGCCGCACGCCGGGTTGGGCGCAGATCCCCGTCGTCGTGGTATCCGGAGACAGCGATATCGCGAGCAAGGCCGAGGCTCTGCACGTAGCCGGCTTCTTGAAGAAGCCGACCAATGCAGAGGACCTCTTGGCCGCGGTAGCAACGTTCAGTCGCGTGCAGGTGGCGAGTTAGGAACGTCCCCCGGTGCGTGAGCGCGTCTTCCGCGCGCGCTAGCCGCTCGACTTGCGCGTCGGAACCTTGCCGCCCGCGCGACGCGCTTCCGAGAGGCCGATCGCGACCGCCTGTTTGCGGCTCGTAACCTTCTTGCCGGAGCGGCCGCTCTTCAATTGTCCGTGCTTACGCTCGTGCATCGCCTTCTCGACTTTCTCCGCAGCAAGCTTTCCGTAGTCGTGTTGTTTGGTGCGCATGGTGTCCTCCGGGGTCTGCTGAACGCACCGCCCGTGCCAGCCGCGGCGGCTCGCCCGAGGAGCGCGTTTCGCCTTGCAGCTCGCCCTCCCGCGCGGCCTGCGTCTGTGGCAGTTTGCCCCATGTGGCGTTACTGTGATCCGTTGTCCGCGACGAGCGCCCAAGAACCCCGGGATTCTCACGAAAAGTCCTGCGATCGCAGGGGCCTTACCCTTTGGCACGAGGTGTGCGGTTACGAGGACCCCCATGAGCCAAAACATCCTAATCGTGGATGACGACGCCAGTATGGGTGAGTTCCTCGAGGAAGGCCTGCGCTTGCGTGGCTTCGCCGCGACGGTCGCCACCAGCGCGGCCAGCGCCCTCGAACACGCCCGCGATCACGACTTCGACGTGGTGCTCACCGACCTGAAGCTCGGTGAAGCCGACGGAGTCGCGCTCTGCGAGCAGCTGGTCCACTCCCGCGCCGACGTACCGGTCGTCGTGATGACGGCCTTCGGCAGCATGGAGTCGGCGATCGTGGCGATTCGCGCTGGCGCGTACGACTTCATCGCCAAGCCCATTCACACCGAGTCCTTGGTGCTCAGCTTGCAACGCGCCGTGCAACACAGGCAGCTGCGTGAAGAAGTGAAGCGACTCCGCCGCAGCACGATCGGCGACAAGAAGCACGTCGACGGAATAGTTGGCGATAGTCCGGCCATGCGCCGGGTCTATGACTTGATCGAGCGCATCGGCGACACCGAGCCTCCCGTATTGATCTCGGGCGAGAGTGGCACTGGCAAAGAGCTGGTTGCGCTCGCGCTGCATCGCAAGAACGGCACGCGCACGGGGCCGTTCGTGGCGATCAACTGCGCGGCGGTGCCCGCGAACCTGCTGGAGAGCGAGCTGTTTGGCCACGCGCGTGGCGCATTCACCGACGCCAAGCTGTCGCGCAAGGGCCTGTTTCAGGAGGCCGATGGCGGCACGCTGTTCCTCGACGAGCTCGGCGAGCTGCCCCTGGAAATGCAACCGAAGCTGTTGCGCGTGCTGCAGACGCAGCGCGTGCGCCCAGTCGGTGGCAACGCCGAGGTCGAAGTGAACGTGCGCATCATCGCCGCGACCAACCGCGATCTCGAGCACGAAATCAGCAAGGGAGCGTTCCGGGAAGACCTCTACTATCGGGTCAACGTGGTGCCGATCCATGTGCCGCCGCTGCGTGCGCGTGGCAACGACGTACTCCTGCTCGCGCAACACTTCATCGATCGGATCGGCAAGCGTGTAATCGGCTTGTCGAGCGAAGTGGCGCGCAAGCTGCTCGAATACGACTGGCCCGGCAACGTGCGCGAGCTGGAGAACTGCATCGAGCGCGCGGTGATTCTGACGCGCTTCGACAAGCTCACCCTCGAGGATGTGCCCGAGAAGATCGGTTCGTACCGCGCCACGCAGCTCGTGTTCGGCGGCGGGGACGACCCCGCCACCTTCCCGACGCTGGACGAGCTCGAGCGCCGTTACATCCAACGCGTGCTCGCGGCCGTGGGCGGCAACAAGGCGCTGGCCGCGCGCATGCTCGGTCTCGATCGGCGCACGCTGTATCGCAAGCTGGACCGCTACAACGCCAGCGAGCAGGCTCCGGTCAGCGCGGCGCTGTGAGCTGGGCCCGTGCAGCGGACAGCAGCTCGTCGAGCGTTCCGAAGTCCAGGGGCTTCAGTAGATGGCGCGCAAAGCAGCTTCGTTCGACGGCAGCTTGGGTCTGCGGGTCGCCGAAGCCCGTGAGCGCGATCAAGATCGGTCTCGGGTCGCGCTCGTGCATGGCATTGGCCACGGCGTAGCCGTCGATGTCGGGCAGGCCCAGATCGAGGAGCACCAGGTCCGGCTGCGTGCGCGCGAACGCCGTGATCGCGGAGGCGCCGTCGTGCGCGGTCGTGATTCGGTAGCCCTTACGCTCCAGGATGATCGCCAGTGTGTCAGCTGCATCGACGCTGTCGTCCACCACGAGCACGCGCAGGGCGTCGCTCGCGGCAGGCTCGCGGCTACGCACTTCTGCGCTTCGCTCGGTGCAGCGTGCGATGATCTCGAGCATGCGAGTGGCCTGGCGTTGCACGGCGGCAGCCGCGCGGGCTAGCGCGGGATCGAGGTCGAGCTCGCGTGGCTTGAGCACTTCGCCAGCCGTGCACAGCGCATACAGCGGATCGCGCAGCTCACGGCTCAGCTGCTCCAGCCGTTCCTCGTGGCGGGCCTCGAGGTCGAGCTCGCGCGCATGCAACCGCTCGCAGTCCAGCTGCGCGCCGGCTAGCAGGGCACAGTCGATCCTGCGCGACAGCTCCACCTGCGTCCACGCTCGCGGGCACGGGGCTGCCGGGGATGGACAGGCTGTCGATTCGCAACAGCTCGCCGCTGCGCGCGACTTCACGCACGCGTGCGGCGATGTTCTCCGGCAACGCGCCGCCCAGTGCATGACCGAGCTGCGGTGTGAGCTCGGCGCGACCGAGCACGCTGATTGCGCCCGATCCGTCGGTCGTGCAGGCGAAGGCCAGACGTGCGGAGACTACGCTCATCACGCAGCGCGCCGCCGCGTCCCAGGTCGTTCCGGGACTGCTTGCAAAGGCCGGAGTCTCGATCACGCCGGAGCGATCGGAGCGCTTGTGCGCGACGCGCTCGTCCGCCGACGGAGCGAGCGAGCAGTCGAGCGCACCGGTGGCGTGAGCGGACCCTCAGGCATTGGCTGCCAAGCCATACCCAGTGTCCGAGCCAGCGCTAGAGCCCATGGCCGTCCTCGCGTTTCAGCGAACGTCACGTTTAGCCGGGCGGTACTGCACGAACGGCCTCGCGTCCACTCGCAATTTCGTGGATCTGCGCGAGATTCACCGGTTTTGTGAGGTGTCGATCGAAGCCGGCCGCGAGGGCTTGTTCGCGATCGCTCGAACGCCCGTAGCCGGTGAGGGCGACCAGATAGACGTCGTGCCGGGTGGTTCGCAGCCGGCGGGCCACGTCGTAGCCGCTCAGTGCACGGGGCAGGCCGATGTCACAGAGCACGAGCTCGGGGCGAAACTCCTGCAGCGCGGCGAGCCCAGCCGCGCCGTCGTAGGCGACTTGCACTTGGTAGCCAGCGAGGCAGAGCACATCGCGCAGCGTGTCTGCGCTGTCGTGGTTGTCTTCGATGACGACGATCCGCAGTCCGCTGCTCTTGCGACGGCGCTGCGCAGTCTCGGTGCCCGTGGGTCGGTGCGCAGCTGCCAGCGGCAGTCGCAGCGCGACCTCCGTGCCCTGTCCGATGCCGGCGCTGGTTGCGGAGACCGTGCCGCCATGCAGCTCCACCAAGCCGCGCACCAGCGCGAGCCCCAGGCCGAGGCCTCCGCGCGCGCGATCCAGGCTGCGGTCCGCCTGCCGGAACGGATCGAACACGCGGCCCAGCATCTCTTGATCCATACCGATCATTCCAAGTCCACAGCTGACGCATTCACTGGTCAGACGCTTGCGGCAGAAATCCCCCGGCGAGACCAGATGCCTCATTGAAAGAGTGCGATTACCCCGGAGACCGACTCGGCCAGCGTCGACAATCAACTCGACGTCGATAAGTGAGAACTGGCGCAAGTCTGTGTCCAACAGGGGGAACCGATGAATCGAGCTTCGAGAATCTTGGGATTAGCGGCGATTGTGGGCTTGGGCTGGGGCGGTTGGTCCGCGCAGGCGCGAGCGGATCTCGGCGCATGCAACGACATCTTCGTCGAAGCCAACGCCCAGTGCGAAGTCGTTCCTCCGAGCGTCCAGTGCGAGACCATGTGCACACCGGTGTCCGTGCGTGCATCGTGCGCGGCGCGGCTGTCCGCGCAGTGCGACGCCAACTGCAGCAAGCTGCCGAGCGTGCAGTGCACCGGCTCGTGCTCCGCGACCTGCATGGCCGACTGTGACAAGGTGCAGGCCGGCAGCTTCGACTGCGACGCCTCGTGTCGCGCCGACTGCTCGGGCACGTGCTCTGCGAAGTGCGCCAGCGACAAGAGCTCCACGGACTGCCAGGCGAGCTGCGAGGGCAGCTGCGCGGGATCATGTCACGCGAGCTGCAGCGCAACCCCGCCGCAGGCGGACTGCAAGGCCAGTTGCATGGCCAGCTGCAACGGCTCGTGCAAGGTCGATACGAATCTCGATTGCCAGCTGACGTGTCAGGCCAAGGGTGAGGCGAGCTGCGAGGTCGACATCGAGGGCGGCTGCAAGACGCAGTGCAAAAAGCAGGAGGGGGCGCTCTTCTGCAGCGGTGCGTACGTCGATCACGGGGACAATCTGCAGCAGTGCATCGCCGCGCTGAAGGCGAAATACCACGTTCAAATCTCGGCGAGTGCCAGCGGCACCTCGGGTTGCGACGACGCCGGCGCGTGCTCTGCTTCCGGCAAAGCCAAGGTGAGCAGCATGTGCAGCGCGGGAGGGCCCGGCATGCCGCGTGGCGGTGGTCCCATGGCGGCCGCTGCCTTGGCGGTATTGCTTGCGGCTCTGGCCATGCGCCGCGCGCGTGGTTGACAACCACCCACAAAACCACCCCAGAGAAGCTCGCATTCGTGCACGAAGTCGTGATGCGGTCCGAAGACTCGCGGCGCCGTCAGATCCCCGCGCCGTCATCGAACGTCTCGCCGGAGCGGGTCTTGGCTTGAGTGACTCGGCTGCCGGCGGGCACGCTGTGCGTGAGCCACACGTTGCCGCCGATCGTCGAACCTGCGCCAATCGTGACCCGCCCCAAGATCGTGGCACCAGCGTAGATCACCACGTCGTCTTCGATGATCGGATGACGCGCGAGACCCTTGATTGCCACGTGGCTTTCGTCGACTGGAAAGTTGCGCGCACCGAGCGTAACTCCCTGGTACAGACGAACACGGCTGCCGATGACCGAGGTCTCGCCGATCACGACTCCGGTGCCGTGATCGATGAAGAAGCTCTCGCCGATGTTGGCGCCCGGATGGATGTCGATCCCGGTGCCGGCATGACTCGACTCGGCGATCACCCGCGCCAAGAGCGGCACACCCAACCGATACAGCTCGTGGGCGAGCCGATGGTGCGTGATGGCGGTGACGCCGGGGTAGCAGAACAGCACCTCGGCGCGACTCTTGGCGGCCGGGTCACCTTCGTACGCGGCGCGGATGTCCTTCTCGAGCGCCGCGCGGACCTTGGGCAAACGGGTCGCGAACTCGCCCATGATTGCGTGCGCGCGCTGGGTCGTCAGCTGACTCTCAGATTCGTCATCTCCGGCCGAGTACGCGAGACTACGGCGCACCTGCTCTTGCAGTGCACACAGACTGGCGTCGAGCGCGCTGCCAACATAGAAGTCGACGCTGCTGTTGGTGAAATCGCTGAGCCCGAAGTGCGTTGGGAACAGAGCCGCGCGCAGGTCTCTCACGAGCGCGACGACCGCGTCACGCGCAGGCCGCGCTCGGCGCCGATCGCCATCGTGCGGCAAGTCGCCACCGCTCCGCACCGAACGCAAGTCACTCACCAGCTGCGCGAGGTTCCACGCGGGCTGCTCGCCGAGCCCGACGCGTTCGCCCGGCGCACGTTCGGGCGTGCTCACGGCGCAAGACCTTCGGTGTTGAACACGCCTTCGAAGAGCACCGAGCTCAAGTAGCGCTCGCCGGAGTCGGGCAATACGACGACGATCGTCTTGCCCTCGTTCTCTGGCCGGTGCGCCAGCCGTACCGCCACCGCGGCCGCCGCTCCGCACGAGATCCCCGAAAGAATCCCCTCTTCGCGGGTGAGCCGACGCGCGAAGGCGATTGCGTCTTCGTTCGTCACTTGTTCCACGTCGTCGATCAGCGAGAGATCGAGGACGTCGGGAATGAAGCCCGCACCAATGCCCTGGATCTTGTGCGGGCCAGGCTTCAGCTGCTCGCCGGCGCGCTTTTGAGTGAGCACTGGACTTGCGGCAGGTTCGACCGCAACGGAACGAATAGGCTTGTGCTTGGTGTTCTTGATGTAGCGCGAAACGCCGGTGATGGTTCCGCCGGTACCTACGCCCGACACGAGGATATCGATTGCGCCGTTGGTGTCGTCCCAGATCTCCGGCCCGGTCGTGCTCTCGTGGATCGCTGCATTCGCGGGGTTCTTGAACTGTTGCAGGAGTACGTAGCGCTGTGGATCTGACGCTGCGATCTCCTCGGCCTTCTGCACGGCACCCGTCATCCCGCGCGGGCCTTCGGTGAGTACCAACTTCGCACCGTAGGCGGCGAGCAGCTTGCGACGCTCGATGCTCATGGTCTCCGGCATGGTCAGCGTGATGGCGTAGCCGCGCGCGGCCGCGACGAATGCCAGAGCGATCCCGGTGTTGCCGCTGGTTGGCTCGATGATCTCCTTGCCTGCGTGCAGCACGCCGCGTTTCTCGGCGTCCCAGACCATCGCGGCCCCGAGCCTGCACTTCACCGAGTACGCCGGGTTTCGACCTTCGATCTTGGCGAGTACGGTCGCGCGCGCGCCGTCGGTGATGCGATTGAGGCGCACCAGCGGCGTGCGGCCGATCGACAACGCGTTGTCGTTGAACCAATGTTTCGACTCCGTCGACATAGGAGACCTCCGGGATGCTTCACGTAGAAGCCGCGAGCACGGTCAGCTCGCCGGCTCGGGCCGATCGAACGAGACGACGATGTCCGTGTGGCACATAAGCCCACGGACGGACGCTGCAAGCACGGTCACGCATGGGAGACGAGCTAGCCGATGACTCGCCACCACCGAGCGCACCTCACGGCGCACCGACAACGACACCCGGGAGCGTGGGTGGTCGCGTCGCCGCGTCGGGTGGCAAGCGCTCGAGCGCCTGTGTCAGGATCGCGCGGTCCACGAACATGCTCGATCCACTCCCGCAGTCGTTCTTCGCGCGCGAAGCGCTGGTCGTGGCCGAAGCGCTGCTAGGCAAGCAGCTGGTGCATGGCGAGGTGGTCCTGCGCATCACCGAGGTCGAGGCCTATCGCTACCCGAGCGATACCGCGAGCCACTGCCGCATGGGTCGCACGCAGCGCAACGCACCGATGTGGGGCCCGGCTGGGCACGCGTACGTGTATCTCTGCTACGGCATGCACAGCATGCTCAACGTCGTCACCAATGCGGAAGGCGAGGGCGCGGCGGTCTTGATTCGCAGCTGCGAGCCCGTGGCGGGCTTTTCGCTGATCAGCGCGCGCCGCGGCGGCAAGTCCGGTCCTGTCACGCTGACAGGGCCGGGCAAGGTGGGCGCCGCGCTCGGGCTCGACACCGGCTTCTCTGGACACGCGCTGTTCGAGCGCACAGGCTTGTACGTCGCGGACGGTGCGGCCCCGAGCGGCGTGCTCGTCGGCCCACGCGTTGGCATCGACTACGCCGAGCCTGCCCATCGCCGCGCGCCCTGGCGCCTGGCCGTCGTAGACAGCGCGTGGGTCTCAGAGCGTGCGGGTCTGCGCGCAGCGCGCTCTCATGTGAGCCAAGCCAAAGTCAGACGCGTCCCGCCGCGTCCCAGGCCGTCTTGATCTCCTTGAACACCTGCACGGCGGCGTCGCCGAGATCGAGCGCGCGTTCTTCCACCAAGCGCGCGTGCAGCGCCTTGGGATCCTTGTCCCAGCCGCGCGGCAGATCGAAGTTCACCGTGAAGGGTACGCCCGAGAGCATGCCTTGTTCTTCGAGCATCCAGAGCGCTTCGGCCGCAAGGAACTGACCGGCGATCTTTCGGTACTCCTCGCGCAGCTGACTCGACAGCGGGAACAAGTCGTACACGGTGACCGCGTGTTCGGGGGCACCCACGTGCTTGCGCAGCGCCCCGAACGCGGCAGGTGCGATCGGCAGCTCCACGAGATCGATGCCCGCGATGTCGCGATCGCTCGCAGCGTTGAGCGCACGTTCCATCGCATCGCCGTGCCCGAGCGTGATCGCCGCGGGTCGCGCCGACGCATCGCAGATCGCAGTGAGAATCAGAAAGGTCTTCGAGGCGGGTGCGTCAGTCATATGGGAGGCCGCAAATTGTCCAATTCCACCCGCGCTTTCAACCCCATTGTGCCAGGCATTTGTATCGCGGCGGGTGCTTGACCGAAGCGCGTACAAGGTCTATGCGGCAGCCGCATCATGCAGCTTCATGTCCATGCCCAGCATCCGGAGCCGCGCAAGATTGCGCAGGCGGTGGCCGTGCTCGAGCGCGGTGGCGTGATCGCCTATCCCACGGACTCGGTCTACGGCTTGGGCTGCGACATCTCCAGCAAGCAGGGCATCGAGACGCTCTACCGCATGAAAGGCATGCGTGACGACCACTTGCTCTCGTTCGTTTGTCCGGATCTCTCGGACATTGCGCGCTACGCGATCGTGAGCGATGCCGCCTATCGCGTGATGCGGCGCCTCTTGCCCGGGCCGTACACGTTCATCTTGGCCGCCACGAAAGAAGTGCCCAAAGTGCTGCGCATGAAGCGCAAGACCGTCGGGGTGCGCGTGCCGAGTCACCCCGTGACGCTGGCGTTGACGAAGGCGCTCGGCAGGCCGCTGGTGTCGACCAGCGCGTCGCAGAACGGGGAGTACTTCATCGACCCGCGCGAGATCGAGGATCAATTCCCCGAGGTTGCGCTGGTGCTCGATGCCGACGGCGCGAGCCTCACGCCTTCGACCGTGATCGACCTCTCGGGCGACGAACCGGTCGTGGTGCGCGAGGGGCTCGGCCCCGTCGATTTCGTGTAGCTCCGCCTGGAGCCGCACCCAGCAGCAGCTTCACGCGGTCGAGAATGTGGTGCGCGAGCTCGAGCTTGCCCATCGGTGGCAGCGTGTCCTCGCGTTTGTGATCGATCAGTGTCGCTTGTGTGTCGTCGCCGCCGAACGCAACCCTGGCTTCGTTCGCAATCACCAGGTCGACACGTTTTTCGACGAGCTTCTTCTTGCCGTACGCGATCACGTCGTTCGTTTCCATGGCGAAGCCGACCAACACGGGACGCTTGCCCGTACGCTTCTTGCCGAGCTCCGCAAGGATGTCTGGGTTCTTGATCAGCTCGACGCTCATGCTGTCGCCCTGCTTCTTGATCTTGCTGGGCTTCGGATCCGCCGGGCGGTAGTCGGCTACGGCTGCCGTCATGATCACCACGTCGGCGCGGGGCAGGGCGTCGTCGATCGCGTGCTGCATCTCGCGCGCGGAGCGCACGCGTAGCGTCTCGACGCCGCTCGGAGCGGCAAGATCGACAGGGCCGCTCACCAGGATCACCTCCGCGCCACGGTCGCGTGCTGCAGCTGCCAACGCGTAGCCCATCCGACCGCTGCTCTTGTTGCTCAGGAAGCGCACCGGATCGAGATCTTCCTGGGTCGGTCCGGCGCTGACGATCACGGTGCTGTTGGACAAGTCGTGCGTGCGCAGGGCGCGCTGCACCGCGTCAGCGATCTCGTTCGGCTCGACCATGCGCCCTTCGCCGACGCTGCCGTTCGCGAGCGCACCCTTGACGGGGCCGACCAGCGTCACGCCATCGGCACGCAAGCGCTCCACGTTGCGCTGCGTGCTCGGCGCGCGCCACATGCGCTCGTGCATCGCGGGCGCCACGAGCACGGGTCCGCGCGCACACGACAGCGTCGCGAGCACGATGTCATCTGCCATGCCCTGCGCGGCGCGTGCGAGCAGGTTGGCGGTTGCTGGCGCTACCACGATCGCATCCGCCCACTCGGCGAGCTCGACGTGTGCTTCGCCCGGATACCGCGGATCCCACAGATCCGTGAGCGCGGGCGCCCCGGTGAGCCCAGCGAACGTGACCGGTCCGACGAAGCGACACGCGCTCGCGGTCATCGCCACGCGTACCTTCGCGCCGCGCCGCTGCAGCTCGCGCACCAGCTCCACCGCCTTGAACGCCGCGATGCCGCCGCCAACTCCCACCACGATCTGCTTGCCTGCGAGCGTCATGGCTTGCGACTTATCATTCCCTCACGCTCGGTCCAACCGTAGGTGCCGCTGCGCCCGGTCTCGCGCGTGAGCTCGTACGTGCCGCGCTCTGCGCTCTGCGTGACGGCCAAGTACTCGTCCGCGACGTACTCCGGGTGCGCGTCGTTCTTCGGTCGCTCGAAGCCCGCGGGCGGCTCGTTGCCGGTGCCGACGCGCCAGAGCTGCGTGGTCGGCGGATAGCTGTCGGTGGTGCGCTCACGCAGCGAGCTGTGCGTGGTGAGATCTTCGATCATGCGAAAGCGCGTGATCTTGAAGCCCGGTACGCCGCGCTGCACCAGCACGCGTAGACCCGTGGGCAGCGACGCGTCTTGGCTCACGCGCTCCTCGAACGGCACGATCTGGTCGATGTGGCGAATGAACGTGACTTCGTGATCGCGCCTGGGGCCGTGCAAGCTCGCGTAGACTCGGCCTTCGTCGACCGTCAATCCGATCACGATCGGATAGCTGCGGTCGTTCTTGAAGCGGAAGTTCTGCGCGCCGTACACGACGGTCGCGTCCAACCCGAGCTTGATGTAGAAGCTCGGACGCGAGTGCGGGTAGCGCGTGAGAATCGGCAGACCCGCGAAGAACACCGCCGCATGCAGTGTGCTCGCGATTTGGCAGGTTCCGCCGCCCATGCCCGAGGTCAGCTCGCCATCGGCGATCACCGGTGCTGGCCTCCAGCCGTTGAGCGTGGTGCGATCGCCGACGATGGCGTTGAAGTCGAACTCTTCGCCGGGCTCGACCACGTAGCCATCGAGATGCGATGCCGCCACCTTGAGGTTGTGGGTGCGGTCGGCCGAGATGTTGCCGCGGTTGTAGCGCGTCTCGAATTCGCCGATCACCGCGTGCATGTCGACGTTCGCAAACGCGCGCGCAGCCAGCTTCGGCGGCAGCGCGCGCAGCGCGACCTCGACGCGTGAGTCCCCCTGGGCGAGCGCGCGATCCAAGCGATCCAGCGTGCCGTACACGTCCAGCTCGATGCCGTCTTTCGCCGGCAGCAGGTTCTGCTTGCGGGGATCGATGCGTGGCTCGATCGGTGCGGCGTCCGCGACGTCTTTCAGGCGCAGCAGCCAGGGTGTGGCGCGTGCGGCGTCGACTTCGATCGGCATCGGCAGCTCGAGCGGTTCCGCGCCGAAGCTCGCCGCATGCACACGACGCAGCGGCGAGCGTGCATCGCGCGCGGCGCTCAGCAGCTCGGTGAGATGCCCGGCGTCGACCCTGCCGCCAACAGCGGCGCGCGTGGTGCGGAGCTCATGGCCCGACGCGCTCAGCGTCACGGGTTGTTCCAAGTAACGTCGCGCCAGCATGCGCGCTTGCTCGCTCAGCTCAGCGCTGCAGTCGACCGCTTGGCCCGCGACGCGGACCTCCACGGGGGCTGCCGCATGCGCGCGCTCCTTCGGCCAGAGCAGAAAGCCGGCGAGCGCGCCGCTGCCCAGCACGCAGACGAACAGGAGCGTCTGGTGCAAAAGACCAAGCGAGTCACAGCCACGTACTTTTCCCCACACCGCCCACATGGTCTACCGCGGCCGGCGGCGCGTCAAAATTCTGAGGGGATTCAACTGGCTCGGGGACCGGTCCCGGCCTCCGCGTGACCTGGTTATTCACGGGGGACTGGGGTCAGAGCTGGATGCCGGGCGCGGGGAACTTGTCGCACAGCTCGCGGAGCTGGCCGGCGGTGCGCTCGATCAGCGCGTCGTCGCCGGGGTGCTCGACGACATCGGCCATACAGTTGCCGATCACCTTCATCTCGGCCGCGCCCATGCCGCGGCTCGTGACCGCCGGCGTGCCGAGACGAATGCCGCTCGGATCGAAAGGCTTGCGCGGATCGAAGGGCACCGAGTTGTAGTTGCAGACCAGGCCCGCGCGATCGAGCGCCTTCGCAGCAATCTTGCCGGAGACGTTCTTGTTCGTGAGGTCGGCCAGAATCAAGTGATTCTCGGTGCCGCCGGTGACCAGCGTGAAGTCGCGCGAGAGCAGTGTCTCGGCCAAGGCCTTGGCGTTCTGCACGATCGCGTGGCCGTACTTCTTGAATGCATCCGTGCTGGCTTCGTGCGCGGCCACGGCGATGGCAGCGGTGGTGCCGTTGTGCGGACCGCCCTGCAAGCCTGGGAACACGGCCTTGTCGATCGCGGCCTTGTGCTTGTCGTCGCACAGGATCATGCCGCCGCGCGGACCGCGCAGCGTCTTGTGCGTGGTGCTCGTGATGATCTCGGCTTTGCCCACCGGCGACGGATGCGCGCCCGCTGCAATCAGCCCGGAGATATGCGCGATGTCCGCGACCAGGATGGCGCCGACCTCGCGTGCGATCTCGGCGAACTTGGCGTAGTCGATCAGGCGCGGATACGCGGTCGCGCCGCACCACAGCAGCTTCGGCTTGTGCTCGCGCGCGAGCTTCGCGACCTCGTCGAAGTCGATGCGCTGGTCGCTCTTGCGCACGCCGTACTGATGCGCCTTGAAGAATGCGCCCGTGACCGACACGCCCCAGCCGTGCGTGAGGTGACCGCCGCTCGGCAGCGCCATGCCCATCACCGAGTCGCCCGGCTTGCAGTACGCGAAGTAGACCGCGAAGTTGGCCGGCGAGCCCGAGTAGCACTGCACGTTGGCGTGATCGACGCCGAACAGCTTCTTGATGCGCGAGATGGCGAGCGACTCGACCTCGTCGATGTACTGCTGGCCCTCGTAGTAGCGTTTGCCTGGGTAGCCCTCGCTGTACTTGTTCGAGAGCACGGAGCCCGTGGCTTCGAGCACCGCGCGCGAGGCGTAGTTCTCGCTCGGGATCAGCCGCACACGGTCGTGTTGGAGCTGAGTCTCCTTCTTGATCAGGCTCGCGATCTCGGGGTCGACTTGACTGAGGGTGGCTTCGCTCATGGGCAGGTCCTCCGGATTTCCAGCTCAGGTTTGCAGCCGCTCGCGGCTCGGGAATCGCGGGCTGCCTTTACCACAATCGCAGGGCTTCGGCATGCGCTGTGTGTGACCACATCTTGGCGAGCAGCCACCCGGGATGATAGGCACGACCCGGACATTCCATGATTCGAGTCGAGCCGAGCTTTTCCGAGTTTTGCGAGCTCTCGCGGGGCAACACGGTCGTACCGGTTTCGCGCGAGGTTTTGGCCGATTCCCTGACCCCCGTCGTGGCCTACGCGACGGTTGGCGACGGGGTCGGGTCGTTCCTGCTGGAGAGCGTGGTCGGCGGCGAGAAGTGGGCGCGCTACAGCTTCGTCGGCTTCGAGCCCGATCTGGTGGTGCGCGGGGTCGGCAATCGCTACGAGGAGGAACGCGCCGACGGCCTGCGCGTGCGCCCCGTCGACGATCCGTGGGTCGCGCTGCGCGAGACCTTGGCGCAGTACAAGGCGCCGGTCATGCCCAGCAACTCCGCGCTGCCGCGCTTCTGGGGCGGCGCCGTGGGCTACGTCAGCTACGACGCCGTGCGTCGCTTCGAGCCTCGGGTGAACGGACAGCACGAAGCCAGCGCCGACGAGACGCACTTCGCGTTCTCGATCTCGGGCACGCTGCTCGCGTTCGACAACCTGAAGCAGACCATTCGCATCATCGTGCCCGCGCGCATCGATGATCACGAAGACCTGCGCGACACGTACGACGCCGCGATCGCGCGCATCGAGCGTGCGCATGTGCGGCTCAAGAGTCCAGCTGGGCTGCATGCGATGCCGCCGCCGCAGAAGAATCGCGAGCTCATGATCCCGCCGTCGTCGTTCGACCGTGCGGGCTATTGCGCGGCCGTCGAGCGCTGCAAGGAACACATTCGCGCGGGCGACATCTTTCAGGTCGTGCTCAGCCAGCGCTTTCGCGTGCCGGTCGACGGCGTCGATCCGTTCGACGTGTATC
>JADGRF010000189.1 GCA_017881055.1 Sandaracinaceae bacterium | reverse complement strand
TCCCGACCGGCTGCTCACGGTTCGAGAGTTCTCGACTTGGGCCCGCTGGTCGGTGCGGACGACCGAGCGTCGCATCGCGGCCGGGAAGATCCGCGTCGTCCGCAGCGGCAGGTTGGTCAGGATCCCGCGCAGCGAGCTCGTGAGGCTGGCGCAGAACCTGACGCCGTAAGGGAGCGCGCAGCACGCCATGGAACCATGTCTGTCAGCCCGCACGCGCCCCACAGTCCCGCAGGCGCCGCCACCAGAAATCTTGCAGCTGGCTAGCGTCGCGCGCCGAGCGACGCCGCCGCCGCGCCACACACGCCATGGCGCGCCCGTGGCGCTGGCATCGAACCCGCGCGCCATCTCGACCGCCAGGCCTTCGATCCCCGCCCGCATCCGGGCCGCCGTCGCGGGCCTGCAGAAGAACTCGCGCCACTCGGGCCGCCAGCACCATCGCCACCCAAGCGCCCAACCAGCACCAGCCAAAGCGCCATCGTGCGCGCCACGGGGGCAATCAGCATGACCAACGGCCCTCAAAGAATCACGCGACAACGGGTTGCCGATCTGCTCGGCAAGAGCGTGCGCAGCGTCCTCCGCCTCGACCACATTGGTGCACTGCATCCCGTACGTGACGACGACGGGCACGTGACCTATGACCGCGATCAGGTCGAATCGCTATTGCGAGCCCGCCGCATTTCAGTGCCGACAGCGCCTGCTGCAAGCTCTCCACCACTTGCCGAGGGCGCGCTTTGCGCTCAGGTGTTTCGCGAGCTGCGCGACGGCGCAACTCCGATCGATGTCGCGATCAAGTTCGAGCTGACGCCTGAAATGCTGAAGACGCTGCTGACCGCATACGCGTGGATCAGCGGCGCGATCCTGGTCACGGGCCCCGAGCGGCAGCGCCTGCGCGCCATCCTGCCGGGCGCAAGATCCGCACCTGAGCTGCTCGGGCTGATCGAGAGGCTTGTACCCGTACATGAGGAATTCAGGAAGTTCGTCATCCCGTGCGCCAAGTGCCGCAAGCCAGTGCGAGCCCAGCTCGAGGACTGGGAGGCCGCGGTCGCGAGTGGTCTGTTCAAGGGCGTAAGACACGATTCGTGCGACGATCCCGAGTGACTTTGTCTCGCTCGGGTGCCACGCCGCTCAGCTTGGTTCTTCGGCACAAACCGTCACGGCATAACGCTCGAGCCAGGTCGAGTAGAGGAGCATCGTCGTAACGACGCAGGTGCTCCACGGAAACGCGAACTGCTTGCCAGCCCAAAGCGCCGCCGTGAGCGTGCGCGCGCAGCAGTCATGACCCCGCAGGTCAGCAAGGATATGTCATACTCTATCGACAGATCTCGCGCGGTCGGCGCGCTGCCGCGTTGATCGGCGCACGCACAACTGAAAGCCGGCCCGGTCCTGGGATCGTCATGAAGCGAGAGATCCTGAAGCGTCGCGTTCTGAAGCTGGCGCTCGGCGTCGGGATGTGGCTCCTGTTGTTCGCCTGCTATGCAGCTGGCGCCCCCAGGGAGGCTCTCGTGCCGTGCGGCCTGTGGGCCGCCTTTGAAACGATCGTCTACTTCAGCTTTCCCGAGCCCAGCGACTCGATGTGCCCTTTCTGCAAGCGCCGCATCCCAGAGGCGGCCACCTACTGCGCTCGGTGCGTGAACGCGCCTGCGTAGAGCGATGGCTGGCGTCGCACAAGAGCCAGTAGACCGGAGCAGCTTGCATACCGTCGCGTAATCACCCTCTGATGAAGACTCCACAACCAGGCCGCTTTCTTACCGCTCGGTGGACCCGACTCGCGATGATCAACTACGAGATCGATCCTGCGGTGCTTCAGCCTCGCGTCCCGCTGGGAACGGAGCTGGATACGTGGAATGGAACCTGCCTCGTGAGCATGGTCGGCTTTCAATTCCTCGATACCCGCGTGCTGGGCGTCCCCGTACCGTTCCATCGCGACTTCCTCGAGGTCAATCTTCGATTCTACGTCCGGCGGGCCGTGGACGGAGTCGTCCGGCGCGGCGTCGTGTTCGTGAAGGAGATCGTGCCGCGTCGTGCGCTCGCCTGGGTCGCGAACGTCGCTTACAACGAGAACTACATCGCCCTTCCGATGTCGAGTGAAGATTCTGGAAACCGAGTTGCGTACTCGTGGACGCACCAGCTTCTGTTTGTCGTGCTGCTGGCGCTCGTGCTCGCCCGCATCCCGGGATCACTGCTCGGGTGGTGGCAGTGGGCGCTGCTCGGCGCCGGCCTGAGTCAGGTCGAGACGGTGGTCGCGTTGATCATCGTCGGCTGGTTCTTCGCGCTCCACTACCGGACGCGGATGGGCGAGCAGTCCGCTAGAACGCACAACGTGGTTCAGGTGCTGCTCGTGTTCTGGACGCTTGCAGTGATCAGCGGCCTCTACGACGCAGTGCACGCCGGACTCGTCGTGCTGCCGGACATGCAGGTCACGGGTGCCGGCAGTGACTCGTCGCAGCTGCGCTTCTTCGTGGATCACGTGGCTGCCGCCCTGCCCGTCCCGGCGCTGATCAGCGTTCCGTTGTGGGTCTGGCGTATGCTGATGCTGCTGTGGTCGCTATGGTTGGCGAGCAGCTGCGTGCGCTGGTTCCCGTGGGCCGTGCGCTGCTTTCGAACGGGCGGCGTGTGGAAGAGCAAGGCGCAGACGCCCCCACCGGCCTGGACGGCACAGCGGTCCGCCGAGGCTGCCAAACCTGAACCACCGCCGCCAGACGCGGTGGGCTAGCGAGAACGATGGCAAGCATCGGACACATCGCCGCTGGAATGACGGCCGCTCGGTTGTACCGCGCTCGGCAGCGCACCACCTGGTCGATCATCACGTCGATGGTGGTGTGGTCGTTCCTCTCCATGCTTCCGGACGCTGATGTGTTGGGGTTTCGGTTCGGGATCGCCTATGCCGCGCCGTGGGGGCATCGTGGGGCGACGCACTCGCTCTTCTTCGCGCTCGTGCTCGGGACGCTGATCGGCGCTGCGGCCCCGCTGTTTCGGCAGCCGGCTGTGCGCACCGGTGTGTGCGCCGTGCTGGTGCTGTGCAGCCACGCGCTCTTGGACACGCTCACCGATGGCGGCCTCGGCTGCGCGCTCTTGTGGCCGTTCAAGCTCAAGCGTTACTTCGCTCCATGGAACCCGATCCCAGTGGCGCCCATTGGCCGCCGCTTCTTCTCTTCCGCCGGCCTGCACGTCGCGTTTGCGGAGACGCTATTGTTCCTGCCGTTGTGGTTCTATGCGTTTTGGCCAAGACGTGCGCGAACTGTTGCCGACGACGCTCCTGACAGCAGCACGCCGCGATAGGCTCGCTGCCGAACGGCGGGCACACCAACACGCACCAAGACATGGAGACGTCGATGCACGACTCGTCTGAAGAACAACGGATCATCGACGCAGAGCATCTGCGCTTGCTGCGCCTCGGGTACTTCGTGTCCGCCGCAACCGCAGGGCTCTTCGCTTTCTTCGGCCTTCTGTACGCGGCGATGGGGCTTGTGTTCGGAGCGATGTCTCGCCATTTCCCACATCCGTCGGGCCAGCCCGGTCCGCCACCCGAGATTGTCAGCTGGATCTTCGGAGCGATCGGACTGGGCATCATGCTCATCGCTGGAACGGTGGCTGGGCTCAAGTTGCGCGTCGCGCGCTGCCTGCGGCTTCGAGAGTCGCACGGTTTCTGCGTGGCCATCGCAGTGCTGTCCTGCCTGGAGATCCCCTATGGAACCGCGCTCGGCGTGTTTTCGTTTCTCGTGCTCACGAGACCGTCCGTGAAGGAGCAGTTCTTTCGCCGAGCGCAGTCAGCCGATCAAGCCAAAGGACTCTGATACGTTGCCGTTCGCCATGTCCGCACACGATCCACACGAAGACCCCGTTCAACTGCCGCACGGCACTGACGTGATCACGCGCGTCGATCGCAACGTGATGGGCGAGTCAGTCGCCTCCGGCTCGGTGGGCCGCGTCGGCGGTACGAGCACCGCTGCTGTCGACGTGCAGATCCTCGGCCGCATCGAGTCTACTCTTTGATGAACATGATGGTTGCAGCTAACTGCGCGGCATCGTTGGGTTCTGAATTTCGCCGTGTAACAAGGCCGTTTGGCGGGATCCGACGACGGAAGCGATTGAATCGTGAGTGCTTTCAAGCTCTTCGGGGCTCCGTTCGGCTCCGTGCGACTCCAGCTCGTTTGTTACAAAATGTAACAAGGAGGGGTGGGGAGTTCATGCGCATCGAGTTTCGAGTCCCGCCACTGCCGGAACGCTTCCTCCAGATGCTCCAGAGCGCGCGCCAGCTCTCGCTCGTGGGACAACGCGGCGAGCTTGTGAAGCTTCTGACGTTGCGCTTTTGTCGGGTCGACTCTCATCTCGTCACGCACTCTTCAGTCTTCCGAACGGGCTTGATCTTCTGCGAAGGTCCGCCCGAGGTCGGCAGGTCGCGCGGCCGCGGGCCCGCGACTCCGGTTCTCAGCCTATCACAATTGTCGCGGCCAGCGTTCGGAGACCTTTCAGGAAATTGATAGGCGGGTCTTCGTCAGCTGCAATCCCTAGTTAGGGCGCTCTTTGACGCTGGCCTCGTCAGGGCTGGCTGGTTGCGCGACCTCTGGCTCGCCCCACGAAGGCGTCGCGACGATCTGCGGCCGCACCCTCTTGTTCTTGTTGTTTGGTCGCACGTCGCAGGTCGGCGAGGCGCTTCTCGCACTTGGCTCGTGCGTCGTCCGCTTGCGCCGATCGCGCTGATGAACCCGTGTGCTTCCCCTCGGCTTCACAGTTGACGGTGGCGCAGCCGGAAACCTCGGTTTCAAACAACAGGAGGGCCGCACACAACACTGTGCACCGGAGATACCGTTTCAAAGGAGTAGTCTCACGCATCTTGAAACCGCTGCCGAACAGAAGCCTGCTCCGCATTCGACCGCGGAGCGTCCGAAATGTCGATGCTCGATCACGAGCAACACCGCCTTCGCGATTCATGCGCGCTGCGTCAGGCGTCGCTTGTAGTCCCTGCGAGATCATTCTGCTGTCTCGTCTCGCGTCGCCCTAACGGCATTGGGCTTCAGCCGCGAAGACCCGCCCGAGGTGTCCGCCCCGCGCGGCCGCGGGCCCGCGACTCGGCAGGCAGCTTATCACAACCGTCGCGGGCCCGCGTGCGCCGAGTTGTCCGCTGGCGGAAGGCGGGTCTTCGTCAGCTGCAAGCCCTAATTAGGCTCACTCTGGGGAGCTAAAGGTGCGACCAGCTCCGCGAGCTTGGCCGCGATGTCTGCCAGTGGATCCTCTGCAGTGCTCAGTCCACTTCGCGAGCCGAGCAAGGGACTGACTTCGCGGAGAGCTTCATACGTCGTGCCATGCACGATGGGAACGAGCACATCACGCGCCAAGAGTGCCGATAGCTCTTTGTCAGCGATGCCCTCTGCCGTGACGCGGCGCAGCAGCGCAGGGGTCACCAGTACGATAAGGAGCAATGAACAGCGCATGTTGCACGCAGGAAAAGGCGTGTGGAGCCAATGCCGATTGCGTCAAGTTGATTGCATGTATTAATGCCTGTCCTGCCCCAAGGCAAGATGCGTGTGTAAACGCATG
>JADGRF010000019.1 GCA_017881055.1 Sandaracinaceae bacterium | reverse complement strand
TGACGGCGATGAGCGTGCTGCGCACGGTGTCTGCATGTTCGTTACGCAGCAGCACCATGTTGACCGGCGCGAAGTCGCCCAGATCGCGCAAGACGTCGTACATGCGCGAGGCGTCCGATTCGGCGTAGCGCAGCTGTGCTTCGTCGCTCGCACCCTGGTCATTCGCGACCAACACGGCGAAGCGCTCGACGTGGGCCTGCGCCACGGACGGCCAAGTCAGGCTCAGCAGCAGCATCCAGCTCCCGGCTCTCACGGTGCGAGCGCCTTTCGCAGCACGATCACGTCCACGTGGCAGTCAGGCAGGACGGGCAGACTTCCAGTGTTGTCGAGTGCCGCCGTCAGCGGCGCAGTTGCAAACGCCCTGGGGCAGAACACACCGAAGATGCGTTCGCTGCCGAGCGTGTCGTCGAGCTGCACGCTGAAATTCAGCGCACGGTCTTGCGCCGCGTTCACGTGCGCAGCTTCGGCAGACGCCGTCGGGTAGTACAGGCTCGCTGCATGCTCGTCACGGCCGAGGATCGCGAGATAGGTACCTTGTCCGCTCGAATAGGTGAAGCGTAGCAAGTCGCCCGGCTGCAGCGTGTCACCAGAGGCGCCGCGAGTGACACGCTGCGCGCGTTTGACGAAGAAGCCGAGCTGCGGACCACCCTTGTTGCGAGTCGTGCGCAGCTCGGGCTGCGGTCGCAACATCATCAGGGCGACGGCGCACGCAGCCAAGAGCGCTGTCGCGCCGAGGCTCCAGCCCATGGTTCGTGCGGTGCGGGCTTTCGGTCGCGCAGGGCTCGGCCCGCGCTGCTGTGCGCGCAGCCGCGCGTGTGCTTCGAAGCTCGGCGCTTGCGACAGGAAGCTCGCGCGTTCGGCTTCGCGCTCGGCGTTGCGCGCCAGGCAGCGTGGACAGTGCGCGAGGTGTGCTTCGAGCTGCGCGCGGGTCTCGGCTTCGAGCTCGCCTGCCGCCCATTCGTCGAATGCGAGCTCCGAAATGCAGGCGTCGGGACGCATCAGCTCTTGCATGTTGATTGCTCCTGCGTGTGCATGTCGACCCATTGCGTCAGGCGTTGCAGCAAGTCGCCCACGTGGCGGCGTGAACAGCCAACGATGCGACTGATGTCTTCGTGCGTGAGCTCGTCGAAGTAGTAGTACACGGCCACCTGCGCGAGCGGCTCGGGCATGCGCTCGAGCGCAGAGCGTAGTGCCAGCATGCGTTCGGGGCGTGGAGAGCGGTGATCGAGGGCGGGCAAGGCCGCCGCGCTCTGCCGCAACAGACGCAGACGATTGTTCCGGTTGCGCAGCTGGTTGAGGCAAGCGTGGGTCACTGCGCTGTACAGGAAGGTGCTCATGCTGCTGCGGCCTGCGTATTGTTCGGGATGCTCGAAGAGCGTGAGGAATACGTCGTGCACGACCTCGTGCGCGTCGGCTTCGTTGCCCAACAGACGCCGTGCACGGCGGAACGCGTTGGGCGCGTGCCGCCGGTACACGTCGTCGAACTCATCGCGCGAGCCCCCGTTCATGCTCAGCCAAAGTCCGGCCCGACGTCGCGGCCAAGCAGCACCGAGATGTGCGCGCTGGCCGGATTGTCGATGGGCATGATCTTCGCAGTCGTCACTGGGCAATTCAGGTCGAGGTTGGCCTGGTCGAAGAGTGCCTGATAGGCAGTGCTGACCTGGGCCTCGCTCGCACACGAGGGTGCACCTGCCGAGCCACAAACGTTGCCTGACAGCTGGCTCTCCGTGTAGGCGGTGCCGTGAGCCTGGTTGTAGCGCTTGGTCGCGAGCGCAACGGCGCGCGTGTAACACTCGGCGGAAGCCATGGTTTCCGCCGCCGTCCGCGGCCGGGTGGAGAACAAGTGGTAGCCCGGCGACAGGCCTGCGTCCGCGCCCATGCGATGGGCCAACAGAGTGTGGGCCGCAAGTGGCCCCGCGAGGTAAAGGACCGCGTAGTTTTGCGACACGCCGGCGAAGTGAGACCACAGATCGACATCCACAGAGGGATCTCCCGTGTGCGTCACCGTGCATTGTGCCGGTGGGCTGTCGGGGCGCGGACACAGGCTCGTCTCCGAGTAGCAGCGGCCGTCGGAAAGGCACTCAGAGCGCGAGTTGCTGCATCCGCCCGCGGGGCACGAAGCGACAGCACTCGAGCTCGAGGAACAGAGGTTGGGATTGCCGGTGGTCGGAGAAATGCCGCCGTCGAGAACGACACCTGCATCGGGCACCACGCTGGCATCGGGTGCCACGCCGCCATCGATGTTCGTGCACGTGTCCCCGCTGGTAGAGCTCACCTCACTCGATACGCTGGAACTGGTAATGAGCGGGAAGGTCGCTGGATGATCTTGCGTGACGGCAGTGATGTACCCGAGCGCTATCTTCGGCGTGCTGGGATCCCCGCCTCCCAGGAATAGCGCCTCCGGCGGCGGAGGGTCGTACACGTCGAGCGTGAATTCGGCGGGGAACCTCCCGTGAACGTCTACGTCGGCGACGATCATCTCTTTGGGCGTTAGGAACGCCAGCGC
>JADGRF010000188.1 GCA_017881055.1 Sandaracinaceae bacterium | reverse complement strand
GCGGCCATCATCGCTGTCGCTTAAGCAATGCGTGTGCCAGTCGTACGCCGTCACGGAAAGCGGGATAGTCTGACGCAGCGACCATGCCAATGTGTGCCACGATCTCTGACTCTTCTGTCGCCCTAACTATCAGTAGGCAGTTCCGCCTACCCATCCCTCGTACTGACGATGGTGACGCATTCCTGCAGAATATCGCGTATTTGCGGTGGAGAACAGCGGCGGATAGGCTGCCAGCCAGAGGTAGACGGCGAAGGATGTCGGCCTAGATCTGCGGAGGGGGCCTTCATGAAGGCGTCAGCGGATGGCGGCGAAGCTCGCTGGCTGGCGCTCACCCGAGGGCCACGGCAGCTGCCGCTGCTCGGATCAAGGCCACTCCGTCACCTTCGTCGGAGTCGGCACGGGCGGGCCGTCTGGACACGCGGCCGAGCCGAGGCCGAGCTGGCAGTAATAGTTGTGGCCCCAGCAGTAGAGCCGGCCGTCCCGGACCGTCGCACACGTGTGCGCTGCCCCGAACCCACCGAAGACATGCGCTAGCGCAGAACCCAGTGTCGTCACCGCTGCGTTGTCGTGGCCCATGGCGGAGAACGCGGTCTCCGCCAGCAACCCCAAGGCCTGCTGAGCAGACCGGTCTTGCGACGGTCGTGTTTTTGCACGATACGGGCGAGTCGATCGAACTGACCGTTGGCGAGGTGCGCCACGCTCGGCAGTTTCGGAAGATGGTTCTGTTCGTAGTCTGGGGAATCGAGTTGAAGGAAAACGGAAGTGCGAGTGGCGGCAGGGTGGTGATCCGCAATCCGTGGCGGATTGATGAACACGTGTTAGAGCCGACCCGCTTCTGCTCGGTCAATCCGAAGCGCGCTAAATCGGGACGGGCCGCGTGATGGTTTCTGGGCTACCGCAGAAGTGAAATGGTTCCGGCACTCTGCGCGTTTGCGAACGGCAAAGGGTTGGGCGCGTTGTCATCGGCGCGAAACCGAATGGCGAACTCGTCGGGCAGCAGGTCAGTGAGCAGACGTTGCGCGAGACCGCCGCGGCGCGTGAGCGCTTCGAGCCGCCGATCGAGTTTTAGATGGAGACACGTGGATGGTCGTGTGGGACCGAGGGCACACGTGGTTTCAAGTTTCAATCCGCCGTGATGCACGCGACGCCAAGGCGATCTGCGAATGCATGAAGGTTCACGCCGGCGTGCGAAGCACGAGGCATCCCTGGCGCGACGAACGCTAGCAGCGCCTGGGCTGAGCCTCCGTGAATGATCGAGCTGGCATCGACCACGCAATCGATCACGTGCTGATCCATAAGAAACGCACCCACCACACCGATGTGGCGCGGAAGGCTCAGTGCACGGAAGAACGGCGCGCGCTGCGAAGCGCTCAGTGGCATTGCGATCGCTTTCTTCACGTAGTCGATGCCAGCGCAGAAGTGCGGCGCGTAGGTGAGCGCGATGCCCGGGAGCACGACGTGCTCGATCGCGCTGCGCAAACGCAACATCATGGAGAACAGACCTTCCAA
This sequence comes from Sandaracinaceae bacterium, assembly GCA_017881055.1. Lineage (GTDB taxonomy): Bacteria > Myxococcota_A > Polyangia > Polyangiales > JAFGIB01 > JADGRF01. The sequence goes on along the minus strand of JADGRF010000188.1, from coordinate 2,308 downwards.
CGGCAGGCGCAGCTTGCTCGGCTTGGGCACGAGGGCACCCACGACGAGCCATTCGTCCGCAGTCCACCATGGGCGGTTGCCGCCCACCGTGCGTCCGCGACGCAATGCGATGCTTGTGTTACCGGCGACGACATGATCAAACAACTCGTAGTGCGCGTGCGATCCGAGATTGTCGTCATGAACATAGAGCACCGACGCCGTCGCGCCCTTCATGTGCAAGACCGGCTGTTTCGCGCTTATCGTGACCGCACTCGCGGCGGCGTCGCTGTAGCCGGTGAGGGTCACCGCGTGCGCGGACGTTTCGCGCTCAAGCAACAGGACCACGGGAAGCTGTGAGTCGAGGCAACTGACCACCTGAGCCCGGAACAGTGCGGGATCTCGCGCCGGGAACTCGTCTGCGATGTAGCCGAGCGTCGAAAGCGCGTTGGCCATCTGAACCATGTCTAGGCCGTGACTCGCTGGATACGGGCTTTGCGCGGCCTCGGTGATCTGCGACGGCGTGGGCGTACGATGGCCGGCGACGTAGGCAACGCGTTGCAGAGCCGACCATAGGGAAGTGGATGCGCAGACCGCGGCGCCGCCATCCTGCTGTTGGTACGCAAGTCCATCGACGCCGAGCTGCATGCCGGCGAGGTGCACGCGGTATGGCCTGACCACCGTGTAGTGGCGACGCCCATCGACGGGATAGGTACGCAGCACCGTGCGTCCCATGGCGGGGCCGTCAAGCGGCCGCTTCACGACGAATCCACCGTAGTGCTCGGCGAGCCTCGCTTCGCCCGTCGTACGTAGCGCCTCGGTCAGCACAGCGGCATCGATCGCCGCGTCGAGGGTCGAATGATCGATCCCGCAGAAGAAGTGCAGGCGCTCGCAGTGCGGGACCGGCGCGCGAAACGAGCGCGAGTAGTAGCGCGCGAAGTCGTCCAGATAGTGACGATCGACGTAGTGCGGCTCGATCAAAATCGAGGTCACACCGAGCGCTGTCAGATACTCGGCCAGGTACTCGACGGCGGTACTTCGTCCGAGCAGAGCGCGAAGCGCATCTGGACTAAATGCGCACGCCTCCAGAGCAGCCATCAGTCTCTCTACCGCGCGAAGCGCACGCGTGGATCGATGCGAGTCTGTTGGCGAGCGGCGCTTTCGAACTCGTGCGCTGCCTTGTTGCCCTCTGCCACAGCGCTGTCGATCTGTTCCGGCGTGGGCGGCTTGATCGCTTGGGCCTGCGCCGGATCGAGGCGGGCGAGCAGAACGAGCGCAGCTTTCACGGGCTCAGACATGCTGGGCAGGATAGCCGGACGAAGGATCCCGGTCCAAGACTTGTACGCGTTTCTGCTGCGACATTATCTTGACTAGAGTCCCATCGGCGGCCCCGCGTAGACTTGTTTCCACAATGATTCCTGCAGGTTGGACGTGAAGCGCACCGTGCCTGACGCGTAGTGAAAGCAGTCACTAAACCGCCCGCAGCCGCGGCCGCACCACCGCAATCCCCGCAGTCTGTTGCACCGGTGTGTAAGCGACTCGCGCTACGTAGCGAATCGCCCTCGATTTCCCGGGCTTCGGCCACAGCTGGGTCAGGATTGAAAATCCCCGTGTCGGCAGTTCGATTCTGTCTCTGGGCACCAGCAAACCCGCCTTTTTGGCGGGTTGTTTTGGTTAACTCAGTTTCACTCCCACTGAGATTTTGTCCGAACTGTTCGTCGGTGTCCGTCTTGTTTGTGGCACCGGTGCGGCAAAGCGTGTCGGTTTCAAACGATTGACGCGAATCGCCGGCTGCTCATAGGCGGGATGAAAGGGGCATCGGTCCCGATCATGATCTCGCACGAGACCTCGGCCACCGAAGGGCAAGTGTTCTTCCGCGAGGCGCTGCCCCTCGGCGACATCCAGAGGCCGGTGCTCGAAGCGGTCGTGCTCAGCATCAAGAACGTGCTCGACGAGATCACGATGGGCGCGTGTCACGTGCGCCACGTCGCGTTTCCACTTGACGAGCCGGAATACGCCGCGCTCGCAAGCGAGCTGTTCGGCTGCGAGGTGCGCTACGGGCAAAGCTGGGCACGCGCGTGAGCGGGGCTCGAGCTGGCAGGACCTTCGTCTGCGCTGGCTCGCCGACGCGGCGGGACGGCACGCTTGATGCAGCGAAGCAGCTGCGCAACATCACGCCACACAGGACAAAACCAATGATCAACGTTCAACAGATCAAACCCGAGATGCCAGTCGTTTGCTCGCAGGATGGCCAATTCGCCGTGGTCGATCACCTCGAAGGCAAGGACAGCATCAAGTTGAAGAAGGACAAGGACGGTAAGCACCACTTCAT
>JADGRF010000018.1 GCA_017881055.1 Sandaracinaceae bacterium | reverse complement strand
GTGCGCGACTGGGTGCGTTGGCTGAAGACGCCGGACAAGAACCTAGGTCATCCGTACGGCGGTCGCTACGTGGGCACGCTGGTCGCGGACTTTCATCGCACGCTCTTGAAAGGCGGCGTGTTCGCGTATCCCGCGGACTCGAAGAACCCCAACGGCAAGCTGCGCTTGCTCTACGAAGCATCGCCGATGGCCATGGTGGTGCGCGAAGCAGGTGGCGCAGCGTCGACCGGCGTCATGCCGATCCTGGACATCGTGCCGGAACAACTTCATCAGCGCGTGCCGCTTTACATCGGCTCGAAGCTGGATGTCGAAGACGTGGTGGCACGATTGAAAGCTTGAAATAGAAAGTCTGATTTGCTCATGAAACAAACACAATTTCGACTCCTGTGCGCAGCTGCGCTCGCCTGCACGCTCGCTGCGTGCGGTGACGACAGCAACAAGAGCGATGCCAGTGTCGATGGCGGAAACAACACGAATGACGCAGGCCCGAAGGCCGGCAAGGACGCAGGCCCGAAGGCCGGCAAGGACGCAGGCCCGAAGGCCGGCAAGGACGCGGGCGGCGACAAGCTCGACGCCGGCAACAAGCTCGACGCAAGCACCGACGACGGCGGCGCGACCGACGACGGCGGCACGGCAGCGGCCATGTACCACGTGCCCGCGAACGGCGGCACGTTCCACTTCACGACCGACAGCGGCTCGAAGATCACGTTCCTGTTCCCCGCGAGCGCGGCCGGCAAGGACATCACACTCGCGTCGGTCGACCCCAAGTCGGTCAGCTGGGGCAACAGCTCGTTCAAGACGGCGTTCTCCGAGGTGATCGAGCTGGGGCCGAGCGGCACCACGTTCGCGACGCCGATCAAAGTCACGTTCGCGGACGGCTCGCTGTTCGCGTTCGACTTCTCGGATCCGGCCGGTGCGCCCGATCCGTTGCAGCTGTCGAGCGATGGCAAGTCACTCCTGCTCAAGCACTTCTCGTCGCTCGCCGTGGTGCCTCCGACCGCGCTGTGCGACTCCGTGGGCGGCTGGAGCGACGTGGCGAGCTCGCAGTCGTGCAGCGGCGCGACCTCGACCCTGCGTGCGTTCGACGCCAAGTGCTACAAGTTCTGCTACTACATCCACGTCACCTGCTGCGTCGATCCGACCAAGACGACCAACATGAACGACGGCTGCGCGACGGGCGATGCGAACCTGGCGATCACCGAGAACCGCTACGGCAGCAACGGCGGTCAGTATCCGTACTGCGACGTCGGCCTGCCCACGACGAGCGCTGTCTCGGGCACGCTCACCGCGGCCGGCGGTGCTCAGGACATCACGCTCACCGGCACCTACTTCGATCCGACCGGCAGCGTCATCATCCAGGGTAGCATCGTGATCCCGACGGTGTGGCACAGCGCGACCTCGGCGACCGGCACCGTGCCGGCCAGCTACCTCACGGCGACGGGCTCACTGACCGGCATCGCGTACGCCAACACGCTGTGGAACGCGACCGGCACCTGTGCCGCCAGCGCGGCGGACTGCGACCTCGCGAACCGCAGCTCGCCGTTCCTGACGCAGACGATCCAGTGAACGACGCACGCTAGAAGCGCAACCCCACGCGCTTCCGAACCGCAGCCGCCCCGCGCCCTCCGCGCCGGGCGGCTGTTTCGTTTGTTCGGGCTGCAGCCTCCCGCTCGTTCCTGGTGAAGCATGTTGTCGTGTCACAGCGCGATCGTCATGACCGACGCTCATGCGCAGGCGGCGCCGGTGCCCACGGCAAACATCACGAGCAGCGCCGTACGCCACGACGAGCGCAGGTCCTTGAACGAGCGGAATTTGATCATGCTGACCATCAAGAACGACAGGATGACTTTCGGTTACACCTCGACCGTCAAGCTCGCCATGCTCCACCTCCGACCCTGGAAACGCGGTCTTTTCGGCGTCGCCCTCCTGGCCGAAGCCGCCATCGGCTGCGGCACGGTCATGAGCGAGACCCACCTCACGCCGTCGCTCACGAAGCAGCAAGCTGACGTGCAGGTTCGCATCGAGCGAGTCGACCTCGACCGATCGCTGCGCTACCGCGACTTCGCTCGCGACTCGCGGATCGTGGTGCAGCTCGATGTGCTCGCGCTACGTGACACGCGGCTCGATCTGCGACGCGCACGCATGGCGATCGCCGGAGGGCCGCTCGGCGAACACCCACGCCTGGCGATCGCATCCGGCCCAGGGGAACCGCCGCAGCGCCTGATCGACAGTGCGCAGCTCGAGCCGGTGCAACTGCATGCGGGTGAGCACGCAAGGTTCTGGGTGGCCTTTGGTCAATTCGAGCCGCGCCGGTCACGGGAAATCCCGGAGCGCGTCAGTGTGCAGCTGTCGGGCGCTGAGCCGATGACGATCTCCGAACCCGGTAACGAACCGTTGTGGAAGGGTGAGCCGCCGCGAGCCACGTTCGGCACGGGCATTTGGGCGCAGGCGTCTGCAGATGAAGGCTCGCTGAACTGGATGATCGGTGATCTACGCGCCGCTCTCGGACCACTCGTGCTCGGCGCGCGTTACGGTGTCGGTGTCCGCGATCCGCAGTCGCCATCCGGCAAGGGACAAACGCTGGTCGGCGTGAACATTCCACTGGCGATCGACCTCTCGTGGCCGGTGTTGAAGACCAGAGACGTGATCTTGTCACCGTACATCGGCGCCGAAGCCGCGCTGCTCGTGGGCAATGACACGGTGCGCAGACGCACCTGGTTTGGACCGGCGATCGGGCTCGATGTCGCCCTGCGTCCCCTCACGCCGCAGCACGGTCCGTTTCCCGTCGACTATCCGCGCAGCGTGCTGGGTTCCGAGAACATCCAGCTGGCGCTCGTGCACTGGTTCGGCCCCGATCGCTCGCCGCCGAGCTTGGGCGTGACCATGAGTGTGAGCATGGGCTGGGGCAACTAACCTACTGGCTGGCCGTGAAGATCAACTACGCATAGGTTGCATAACGCCCGAACCACGGCATGAAGTCTGTGGCCTTGCTCGCCGGTAGCGAGCCTTGCGACGGCGACGGGAACGGCGAAGCGTAGGCACGCGAGCAAGTGGGCCGTGCAAAGTTGGCCACGAAATTCACGACGAAGTTATGAGGCCGTTGGGTTTGGTACGCTCCGCGTCTTGCCGGATTCGTTCGAGCGCTCGGTCGGCCCACACTCGCCCGCGATGCGAATCGGGCGCGAGCACGACCATGTCGTCCAGGTACCGTACATTACGTCAGTAGCGTTCTTCCTCGGTCAGCTGCACCTGGAAGCGATGCCGGCCTCACTGGCCCGCGCACATCGGGTGCACGGCGTCCACGTGGAAGAACCAACTGGACATCGCGCTACCCGGACCCGGGTTGTAGATGCTCCAGCTCGGCGTGTAGCCCGCGAGCGTCTGGTCCCAGGTTTCCACGGACACGCGGTAGGTGTGGCCGGCCGGCAAGACGTAGCTCACCGGCAAGAGCTGCGCATCGTGGTTACCCCAGGGATCGGTGGCGTGCATGTCTCCGCCGTAGCCACCAAGATCGTAGTGCTCGCTGGGAGTCTGCGAGCTGATCTGCTCGCTCTGGTAGATGTACTGGCTGGTGGTCAGGTCATAAACGAGGCCGATGTAGATCACGTCCTGCGGTGCCGAGCTGGCGTCCATCGCGCCCGTGAAGCTGAAATGGAGATCGTCCAGCGGCGCGATGTCCAGATAGCCCGAGGCGACGGCGTAGCTCCACATGTCCGGGCCGTGCTGAGTCTGAGCGTGCATGGCGATATCCATGCTGTTGGCGCTCTGCGCGAGCTGAGTCGTCATCGCGGCCGAGCTCGGGCCACCTTGCGCGAACACCGAGCCTTGCGCGAGCGGGTTGGCGAGCAAGTCTTGGTTCTGCGTCTGCGATGGGCCGTTCTGCTCGAAGCCCGTGACGGAAATGCTGTACGCCAGCAGCCGCAGGGGCGGCGTGGTCGGACACGGCGCGCAGCTGAACGAGCCGGGTGTGTTCGTGCAAGCGACGCGCGGGTTACAGCCGCCGTTGTTGGTCGCGCACTCGTCGATGTCCGTGCACGTGTGCCCATCACCGGCGTAGCCCTGCGGACAAGGACTGCACTGGAAGCCGCCCAGCTGGTTGATGCACCTGACGAGCGGGCTGCAGTTGTCGAGGTGTTGTGCGCACTCGTCGATGTCGACGCAACCACTCGCTCCGGTACCTGTGTAGCCCGTGGGACACGCGCCGCAGCTGAAGCTGCCATCGGTGTTCGTGCACGCCGTCCGCGGATCGCAACCGCCGTTGCCGGTCGCGCACTCGTCGATGTCGGTGCAGGCGAATCCGTTGCCGGTGTAGCCTACCGGGCAAGAGCCGCACTGGAAACCGCCCGCAGTGTTCGTGCACCGCGCCAGCGCGCTGCAACCGCCGTTGTTGGTCCCGCACTCGTTGATGTCGATGCACGTGAAGCCGTCGCCGCTGTAGCCGCGGGGGCAGCTGCCGCATTGGAAGCTGCCCGCGGTGTTCGTGCACGTCACGAGCGCGCTGCAACCACCGTTGTTGGTTGCGCACTCGTCGAGGTCCACGCAGCCCGTCGCACCGTTGCCGGTGTACCCTGGGGGGCAATTCGAGCACACGAAGCCACCGGGTTGGTTCGTGCAGGTGGTCAGCGCGTCACACACCGGAACCTGTCCGGCACACTCGTCGATATCGGTGCAGCCAGTCGCGCCGCTGCCGGTGAAGCCCGCAGGGCACTGCCCGCAGCTGTAGCTGCCCGGCGTGTTGGTGCAGAGCGACAGAGGATCGCAGCCGCCGTTGTTGCTCGCGCACTCGTTGATGTCCGTGCAGCCGGTGACGCCGTCGCCCGAGTAACCACCGGGACAGGCGCCGCAGTCATAGCTCCCGGGCAGGTTCTTGCATAGCGCGAGTGGGTCGCAACCACCGTTGCTGTTTGCACACTCGTCGACGTCGACGCAACCGGCGTAGCCGTCGCCGGTGTAGCCGGCAGGACAGTCGCCGCACGCGTAGCTGCCGCTCGTGTTGGTGCAGGTCGTGAGCGCGTCGCACAGGCCCGTGGACGCCGCCTTGGTCCCGCCCTTGATCTGGATGGGCTGCGACTTGATCTGGCATTCGTCGATGTCGATGCAACCGGCGTCGCCGCCACCCGTGTAGCCCGCGGGACAGTCGCCACACGCGAAGCCACCCGTCGTGTTGGTGCAAGTCACGAGCGGGTCGCAACCGCCGTTGTTGGTCGCGCACTCGTCGACGTCGGCGCAGGTGAAGCCGTTGCCCGTGTAACCCGCCGGACACGCGCCGCACGTGAAGCCGCCGTTGGTGTTGCCGCAGATCACGAGCGGGCTGCAGCCGCCGTTGTTGGTCGCGCACTCGTCGATGTCGAGACAGCCGACGATGCCGCTGCCGCTGTAGCCGGCAGGGCAGGCCCCGCACGCATAGCTGCCGGGCGTATTCGTGCAGGTGGTGAGCACGTCACAGCCGGCGTTGTTGGTGGCGCACTCGTTGATGTCCGTGCAAGTGAAGCCGTCGCCGGTGGAGCCGGCAGGGCAGGCCCCGCAGGCGAAGCCGCCGACTGTGTTGGTGCAGGCAGCAAGCGGATCGCAGCCGCCATTGTTGACTGCGCACTCGTCGACGTCCACGCAGGTGTAGCCGTCGCCCACGTAGCCCGCGGGGCAGCTGCCACATTGGAAGCTGCCGAGCGTGTTGCCACAGCTGACAGCTGGACCGCGGCTGCAGGTATCGGTGCCTTGCGCACACTCGTCGACGTCGAGGCAGCCGCTGTAGCCATCACCCGTGAAGCCGGTCGGACAAGCACTGCAGGTGAAGCCGCCCTTGGTGTTGCTACAGACGGTCAGCACATCGCACGCGGGGCTGGGCCCAGCACACTCGTCGATGTCGGCGCAACCGGTTGCGCCGCCGCCGGTGTAGCCCTGCGGGCACTTGCCGCAGCTGTAGCTGCCGGGCGTGTTGGTGCAGGTCACCAGCGGGTCGCAGCTGTCGGTGTTCTCGAGGCACTCGTCGATGTCCACGCAGCTGTGACCGTCGCCACGGTAGCCGCTCGGACACGCGCCGCACTGGTAACCGCCCGCGGTGTTGGAGCACGAGACCGCCGGCGTACGACTGCAGGTGTCGGTGCCGTTGGCGCACTCGTCGATGTCGAGACAGCCGGTCGCACCCTTGCCCGTGTAGCCCGCGGGACACGCGCCGCAGCTGTAGCTGCCCGGCGTGTTCATGCACTGCGTGAGCAAGTCGCAGGCCGGCGTCGCGCCTGCGCATTCGTCGATGTCCACGCACTGGAAGCCGTCGCCCGTGTAACCCGGCGGGCACGCGCCGCACGAGTGACTACCAACGGTGTTGACGCAGGGCACGAGCGCCGAGCAACCGCCGTTGTTGATCGCGCACTCGTCGAGGTCCACGCAGCTGTAGCCGTCACCGGCGAAGCCCGCGGGGCACGCACCGCACTGGTAGCTGCCGTTGGTGTTCGAACAGGTCACGAGCGCTGAGCAGCCTGCCGTGCCGCTGGCGCACTCGTCGAGGTCCACGCAACCGCTCTGGCCGTCGCCCGTGTAGCCGGCGGGACAGCCGCTGCAGGTGAAGCTGCCCTTCGTGTTGGTGCAAGTCGTGAGCGCATCGCAAGCGTGCGTCGGGCCGGCGCACTCGTCGAGGTCCACGCAGCCGGTCGCACCGCCGCCGGAGTAGCCGCTCGGACAGGCGCCACAGCTGTAGCTGCCGTCCCTGTTCGTGCAGGTCACGAGCGGATCGCAATGCGCGCTGCCGTTGCTGCACTCGTCGACGTCCGTGCAGGTATGACCGTCGCCGGCGTAGCCCGCGGGACACGCGCCGCACTGAAAGCCGCCGGCGGTGTTGCCGCATGTCGTGAGCGGGCTGCAGTCGTCCAAGTGCTGCGCGCACTCGTCGACGTCCACACAGCCGCTGGTGCCGTTGCCCGTGTAGCCTTTCGGGCACGCGCCACAGGTGAACGAACCCGGCGTATTCGTGCACAACGTCAGCGTGTCGCAGGCAGGCGTCGCGCCGGCGCACTCGTTGATGTCCACGCACGGCAAGATGCCGCCGCCGGAGTAGCCCGCGCTGCACTCGCACGCGTCGCCTATGCCGTCGTGGTCGCTGTCGGGTTGCACGAAGCTCCCGGGGTTGCAGTCATGCTCGTCCGGGTCGCACTCGGATTGCTCGAAGTCGCAATCCGCCGCGCGCGCTGCAGGAGCGGCCAACGTCTCGCTCGGTGCTTGCAGCGGCGGGTTGGCCACCGTCGGACAGTTGTCCAACCAGTCGAACACACCGTCGCCATCGCGATCGACGGCGGACTTCTCGATGCGGAATTTGATCGGCAAGGTCGTGCCGTTCTTGAGCGGAACATACTCACTGGCATCGACGTTGCGGAACTCGCGCTGCGTCGACACCACGTCGATGTCGGCGAAGCCCAGCTGTCGGCCGCCCACTATGATGCGGATGCGATAGGTCGCCTTCGGGTCGAGCCGGTACTTCTCCGTGTGCCAACGTACGATGTAGAAGCCCTGCTGCGGATGACGGCGGAGCTTCTCACCATCGACGCGCTTGTTCGCCGTGAAGGTCGCGAGGTTCTTGAGCGTGGCGCCGGTGCCGACGTCGATGCGGTCGATGCGCACCTCGGGCGAGAGCCTCGGCTCGAAGATGCCGGAGTAGTGGGGCTCTGCCACGAGCGGCGGCAGGAACGAGAAACCGTTGGTGCCAGCGTTGTGAAACTGATCCGAGATCAAGTCGTTCTTCGCAACGCCCACGTGGACGGCTTCTGGAGCACTTTCCAGCTTGCTCTTCGTGCAGCCGACGGCGGCGAGCAACGCAATGGCACAGGTAAACCGAACGAGCGACGTCATGGATTCTCCAGGTGGTAGGCAAGGGCTCGGCCGCTCGACCGCAAGTTCCGTGCCGCTAGTGGCTGAAGGCTATGCGTGCAGAATTCTGCAAGAATCGGTTAATTCGCCAACAAACGGTGTACGCGGTTGCACAAGTTGCTCCCACAGGAGCGCAAGCTGGCGCACAGTTTCCGGCCAGCCAGGCAGCGCGCTCGCGGACGCGTGAGAGCGCAGCCACCGGCGATCGGCGGGCGCTCTGCCGGCCAAGACGCCGACGGGAGGTCCCTACGCCGCTCGGACTCGGATGCGGGATGTTCTGTGGACGTCGAGAGGGAGCCTGCACAGCATTGCAGCATCGCCGCGCAGGCTCCGCTCTACGGTGGAGTTGAAGATGCCGGGAGTGCGGACTCCCTGGCGGCCTTCACCGCTTTGCGCGACGTTTCTTAACCTTGCTCACGGCGCGCTCCGCGACAAGCTCCGGCAGCGGCACGACTCGCACGCGCTCGGCAAGTTGTCCGGCCTTGCCGCTCGGCACCACCACGGTGAGCGAGTCGAGCGACAAGTCGGCGAGCGCGATGTGCATCGAGCGCGTCAGGCGCGGCGCATCCGTGTACTTGATCTCGAAGCCATGACGCTCGCCGCGTTGCATCACGATCAGGTCGAGCTCGGCGTCACCCTGGGTTGCCCAGAAGTACGCTTCTTCGGGCGCCGCATCGAACAGCTTCAGCACGCCTTCGAGCGCGAACCCCTCCCACGATGCACCGAGCTTCGGGTGACGAAGCAGTTGTACACGCTTGTCGCAGCCGAGCAGCGTGTGCAAGAGACCGCTGTCGCGCACGTAGAGCTTGGGAGCTTTGACTTGCCGCTTCTGAATGTTCTCGTGCCACGGAGGGAGCTCCCGCACCATGTACGCGCCTGCGAGCAAGTCGAGATGGCGCCGAATCGTCGTGTGGGAGACCTGCAAAGAACGACCGAGCTCGGACGAGTTGAGCGTCTGCCCGTGATAGTGCGCGAGCATCTGCCACAAACGGCGTAGCTGCTGCGCCGGAATGTTGAAGCCCAATTGGTACGCATCACGTTCGACAAACGTGGATATGTAGGCGCTGCGCCAGTCAGCGCTCTCGTCTTCATTGCGTGCAAGGTACGAGCGTGGGTAACCGCCGCGTAGCCACAGCCGATCGAGGTCCTTCGCCTCGGCCACCGTGAACGGTGGCAGCTCGACGAACGCCAAACGCCCCGCAAGTGATTCCGAGCCCTGCTGCAAGAGCGCAGGTGACGCGCTGCCGAGCACGAGAAAGCGTCGGCGCGGCGCGGCGTCGACTAGCACGCGCAAGATCGCAAACAGCTCGGGGCGTCGTTGCACCTCGTCGATTACGACGAGCCCAGACAGCCCTTCGAGCGCGAGCTTCGGATTCTCGAGCAGCGCAAGGTCGGCCGGATCTTCGAGGTCGAAATGCGTGACCGAGCGCGCGCCCGAGCTGCCGTAGTGCCGACCGTATAGCCGTGCAAGCGTCGTCTTGCCGCACTGCCTCGGACCCACCAACCCAACGACGGGATGGCTGCCGAATAGCCGATCGATACGCGCCTCGTACGCGCCGCGGGAAACCGTACTCATGGCGCTTGCGAGCGTAGCACACTGCGGTGGGCGGTATCCGTGCAATCTGTGCGTGCCATGTTCAATTTACATGGTTGGCGCCTGTCGGGTCATACGGGCGCGTTTGAGCTGCGATCCGACCACGCTCGGACTCAGCCAGGCGCAAGAGTCTTCGCTCAAGCTGCACCGCTGGCTTCACGCGCTTGATCAGCGACCCCACCACGATCACGTTCAAGTACGCCGAGCTGAACCGCGTGCTGCAGCTCGGACCGCTGATCGGCAACTACGCGCCGCTACGCTTCTTACGCGACAGCCACTGCGGCATGGGCGGCGTCGAGAACGCGTACAACAATCGGCTCGACGCCTTCCACGGACAGGTTTTGGTGTACGCCGAGGGTCACGGCTTCGGCGAGATGATGCTGGATACGGCCGACCTGATGACGCATGCCGAGGTCACGGTCGAATATCATCCGGAGCTGGGCGAGAGCGACCCGTACTTCCATCGCGATTGGGTGCACGTCGCCGTGCACCCGTTCCTCGAGTGGCTCGCTACCGTGAGCTTCTGGCGCAGCCACTGATCTGGAATCACGAGCATCAGCGCCAACTCCGATGCCCCGTTCATCCCGCCTATGCGCCGGCGGCCAAGTTTTCGTCCGTCGCGCCGCTCCCCGCCGGCGGTCCTCTGTTCTGAATCGCGCGCTCGTGATCGGCCTGAGCAACGCGGCCTGCGTCACTGCAGGCGTCTACGTCACCTGCGCAGTGCTCACCGACCGCACGGCCAAGTGCTGGCTGGTGCCGCCCGACGTTTCACCCGGCAATGGCTCGCTGATCGACGTCACCTCCGCGCTCACGATCGCCATGGGCGGCGACGGCTGGCACGCCTGCATGGCGCTCGAAGATGGCCGCGTCGGCTGCGTAGGCAGCAACGACTTCGGCGAGCTTGGCGACGACACCACCACCAACCCCGGCGCGACTGCCGCGGGCTACACGCTCACGACAGCCAAAGGCCTTCAGCTCTGGTGACGCTCACGCCGGCGAGCTGCGATCAGTCCGATCGCTAGCATCACGAACGCCAGCATGCTGGGCGCGGAGCTATGTCACCTCGGGCCCGATGCCCCTTTCATCCCGCCTCCTCGACCCTCGTCGAGGTCTTGCACTGCGCATCGTCGGAAGTGTCGGTTTCGTCGGTGGCGTCGATTAGGCTCGCCGACAAAACGAAGGTGCCCGGTGCGTTGCCGTGCAGGTCGAGCGAGTAGTTCCGGTTCGGCTCGCAAAGCGCTCGCAGTCCGGCTGGCGGATCGGCGGACGGCGGCGTCGATGGCAAGGTGGACGCGAAGCAGGGCGTGTGCTGTCCGCTCGACCGCGACCCTCACCACGGGCGCTTCCGGGCTTGTCCGTGGAGACGTGCAGCTCGGGAGGTCGGCCCGGCTGCTCGAGGCGAAGCGCGTCGCAGCCCTCGAGCACGCGCGTTGGAACCGGCCCAGGCGCGAGCTTGTGCGCGAGCGAGGTGCTCGTGACGTAGTCGTACGCAAAGCGCTGCAGCGTGTCTTCGGGCGGAATCACTGACATAGCGGGCAGTCGCAGCCGATCGTGTTCGGCGCGACGTCGCTGCAGACGTTGTAGCCCGAGGTGCACAGCGCGGAGCCGGCGCACGCGCAATCGCGACGCGCCTCGCAACCCGTGGGCACGGGCCTGCACTCGTAGACGATGGCAGGGCCGACGGGCTCGCGGCGCACGCAGAGCTCGCTCACCGCGTTGCACACGAGGCCGTTCGGTCCGCAGCTTGTCTTGCAGCTGCGATCGAAGCGGTCGAAGCCGTGCGCGGGGCAGATACTGCCGGCGTCGCCTTCGAAGACGGAGCCTGCGTCGCCTCCGTCGTCCGTGCTTCCGTCATCTGCAACTTTGGCGTCGCGCTGCATGGACCCGTCCGAGCCGCTTGCGGCGTCGGTGACGCGCGCGTCGACTGCGGCATCTTTGGCTCCGCTGCCCGCCGCGCCGCTGCCCGCGCTGCCGCCGTCGCCGGTTTTCGAGAGCGGCGTTGCGCTCGTGCAGGCGCCGAGCAGTGCGAGCAAGACGAGTCCGCAGACACGCATGCTGCTCGGCACGGAGAACGTTCGCCTGTGGATCATGCCGTGAGGATGTCAGCGCAAGGCCGTCGCCGCAATCCGGCAAGGGCGCGGCTCGCGATCAGCCCGCGAGCACGCGCTCGGGGTCTCTCAGCACGGCCTGAAAGCGCTCGGCCAGCTTGCCGGCTTGGTAGCCGTCGAGCAGTCGATGATCCAAGGTCACGCCGAGCGTGACGATCGGACGCACCACGACGCGGCCCTCCTCGGCGACCGGTGCATCGTGGATCGCGCCCACCGTGATGACGATCGGCACGCGCGTGAACGGCACGAGCGGCGCGAGCGCGCGCGGCAAGCCGAACACACCGATGTTGGTGATCATGGCGCTGCCGAACGCGTCGCTCGGAACGCCGAGTGCCGACAGGTCGAGCCCAAGATCGTAGATGCCGAGCTCGATCGCTCGCAGCACCGTGCGACGCATCAGGGCGGGGATGTGGCGGAGCCGATCGTCGGAGTCTTTCAGCTCGTGCTGGGCGTGCTCGCGAATGCGCGCGGCCTTCTGCCCGAGCTCGCTCGCCAGCTCGATCACGCTCTTTTGGTCGGCTGCGGTGATCTTGGCGCCCGAGAGATTTTCGCCGCCTTCGTACGCGACTTGAAAGAACAGGTCGACCGTATCGCGCACGTAGACTTGCCGGCCGCGCCGCACGACCGCGTTGATCTCGGGCCGCGCAGCGATCGCGAGCGCGAGCGCCTTGCCGACCAAGTGCGTGAGCGTGACTTTCACCGGCTGCGCGCGATTGAGCCCGTCCAAGTACGCGCGTGCCCGCGTGACGTCGATGTCGAGCCAGCCGTAGATGCTGGGATCTTGCGGCCCCTCCCACGCGCCGAGCGAAAGCCTGCGCCAACTGGAAGGATCCTTCACGCGACGAAATTGGCTCATACCGAAGCGTGGCGCGGACCGCGTGTGCGACGCAACTGTCGGCGACTCCCCAACCGCTGCCAATTTCGTGCATCCTGGTCGGAACGTGAGTTCGCAATTCCGCCTCGCGGTCTGGCTCGCTGGTCTGATCTGCACCGCTTGCAGCTCCAGCGACGAATGTCGACGTTCTCGAGGCCCCAGTCCCGTTCGCCTGCGCGACGTGGGCCTGCGACCAGCGCATGACACAGCTCGTGGAAGATCAGCTGCGCGGCGAGTCGTCGGCGTCAAAGTGCTCGCGGGTCGATAGCGTGAGTGTGTGCCCCCCGTCGAATGAGGTCATCACTCGGCGTTCGGATCTTCGCCACGCTGGAGCCGCACGTCGTCGGGTGTGCGAAGTACCTCGTAGAGAAGACCCGCGATAGTGAACGCGCTGAACACGGCGCCAGCTGCATAACATGCAGTCCGACCACGGGCCTGGTCGAGCTGCGAGCCGAAATAGAACATTCCGATCGGAGCCAGCGCCAGCCACGAGAAGCTCACGTAGTCCTCGACCCTGCGTCGGCGCTCTCGCTGCTGCAAGAACGCGAGCACACTGGCATATTCCGTAGCGGATGCGGATGCCCTGTGAACCGCGAGATTGACTGCGCGTGGATCAGGCGGGGGCAGCAGCAACTCGACAGCCAGGAGCGACAGCTGGAAGCCAATTTCCAAGCCGCCGGATGAGGCCAGCATACGCTTCATCGGCGTGGCCGCTCCACTGCAGGCACTGTTGGCTGCGGGCAACGCACATTCGGTCAGGACCATGGCGCCGACGCCGAGGGTTCCGACGTGCATCATGCCTGCGCCCCAACGCTCCGCCTGGTACGGGTCCGGATTCGCCCAGAGGCCTATCGATGTGCTCAGCAGTGCGGCGCCCGTCGCGATCGGCACTCACTGTTGGCCGCCAGCTGAACCAGCTTGTCAGTTGGAAGCACGAACGACGCGGGCGTGCCCCAACAGACGGCGGTTCCCTGCGCGTCGAGCCCGCAACTCACGGTGGTATTGCTGGTGATCTGCGTGAAGTGTTGCGTCGCGGGCGCATCGCTTTGTTGTTCGTCATCGAAGCCCCAGCACAGCGGGGTGCCGTCGGGCCTCAGTGCGCATGCCACACTGCTCGTCAGCCAGAGTCGAAGAAACGACTCGCTACTGGCGGGGGCCGGCACGTACTTCGACGCAGGGCTCGTCATTTTCTGAAGCGAGGCCAGCTCGTCACCCCGGCAGACCATCGTGCCGTCTGTCTTGCGAATGCCGCACGCGTTTCGACTGCCGAGCGCCAACTGCTTGAACGCGATTCTGGCGGTCGGAGTCGAGCCGGCGTCCGCAGGGCCGGAGTCGGCGCGGGCCGCATCGTACGGTGGCTCGCCGCCGCCGGCGTCGAACGCGGTGTTGCCGCCAGCATGTCTGGTCGGTGACTGTGTACATGCGCTGAGCAACACGATTAGCGGCACGAGCCGTGTGCGCATCTTGGTTCTCCCGTTCGAAAGACGGCGTACCGTACCTCGAACAGATGCGTCACTGCCCGCGTTGCAGCAGACCGGGATAACGTTGGTCGAGACTTTGGATCGCCATGTACGCGGTCTGGCGCACGGCCTCGTCGGCGTCCGTCTGGCAGGCGCTGGCCAGCGCCAATAGCTCGTTGACCTGTTCCCCCTGCATGTGACGCAGACTCGCGATCGCCGACGCACGCACGAGCGGGTCGGACGTAGCGAGTCGTTCGCGAATCACTGGCAGGGTTTCTGGATTGCCAGTGTTGCCGAGGGCATTGTCGTTATCTGGTGGTCTCGTGCCGTTCATCTTCTTGCAGGCTTGTGATCAGCCCACGCATTGGAAG
>JADGRF010000187.1 GCA_017881055.1 Sandaracinaceae bacterium | reverse complement strand
GCATCACATGTCTGGCTATGGCGGTGGCATGTGCAGGAAAGACGCCAACCGGGGGCTCGCTCCTTCCGGACGGTGGCGTTGGCGGCGCGAACGGCGGCGGTGCAAGCGTCGGTCAAAGCGGCCAGAACGGCGGCTCGGGCGCCAACGCCGCTAACGGCGGCACGGGCGGCGCCGGCTCGGCTAGAGCGACGGCGCTCGCCAAGCAACTCTGCGGTGGTGCGTGCGCGTGTTCGGACGGCATCGACAACGACGGCGACGGTCTCATCGATGGCTTCGATACCGAGTGCACGGGACCGAACGACAACGACGAGGGCTCGTTCGCCACAGGCATCCCCGGCGACAACCGAGATCCGAAGTGGCAGGACTGCTTCTTCGATGGCAACTCCGGCGCTGGCGACGACGGCTGTCGCTACTCCACCAAGTGTCTGACGGGCGAGCTGGCGCCGACCGACAAGAGCTGCGTGCTCTCCCAGAACTGCATCAACTTCTGTCAGCCGCGCACACCGAACGGCTGTGACTGTTTTGGTTGCTGCGGTATCCGCGGTGGCGACGGCAAGACGGTGAACGTCGTGCTCTCCGCGAGCTGTGACGCCGCCCATCTCGACAAGTGCCAGGCGTGCACACCGTCGACGCAATGCCAAAACACGTGCGGCACGTGCGAGCTCTGCCCGGGCAAGACGCCAGCCGACCTACCTGCGAGCTGCGGCAGCGCTGGCGGCGGTGCCGGCACCAGCGGCGGCGCCGGCACCAGCAGCGGAGCGGCCGGCTCGACTGGCGGTGCCGCGGGCAGCAGCGCCCCCGGTCTGCCCTACACGTGCGACAACGGTGAGCAAGTTTGCTCGGGCAGTGTCACCTGCCAAGGCGGATACTACTGCTCGTTCGGCTGCTGCCTGCTCTTGCCCCCGATCTGATTGGGACCATTTGATCCACATGAAAACCAAGATCCACACCGCCGCGCTCGCGCTCGCGCTGTGCGCCTGCAGCAGCAACAACGCGCCCAGGGCCGGCAACCCGCCCTACACCCCCGGTCAAACCACCGTGATCGGCGGCGACTCGTTCTTCAATGCTGACGCCGGCGTGACGGTGGCAGCTGGCGGCGGCATCCTCGTGGGCACACCCACGGGCAGCAGCTGCATCAACTTGGACAACGTGTGTGTGAAGCCGCAGGACCAATGCGGCGACAACGGCACGAGCGACGTGCTCGTCGACAAAGACGGCACGGTCCTCTACGTCGCCTGCTACCCGACGAGCGGCGTGTCGGTCGTGGACGCGGAAGGGCCGATCAAGAACGTCGGCAACAACGCCGTGCTCGTGCTCGACGACAAGAACGACGGCGTCGACGTCATGGGCGACCTGACCATCGATGGCAACAACGTCACCGTCCACGGTGCAGGTCCGGGCAGCTCCGTGATCGGCGGCAACCTGAACATCGCCAAGAACAACTCGATCGTGCGCGGCGTGCGCATCCAAGGCAACGCCACGATCAGCAAGAACAACGGCACGCTGATCGACTGTGTGATCGAAGGCGACTTGACGATCACCGGCGAGAACGTGAACGTCGCGCTGTGCGAGGTGTGGGGGAAGACCACCGTGGAGGCCAACAACGCCGTGCTCGTGTCGAACAAGTTCGCGAGCGCGCCCGTGATCCACGCGAAGACCAAGGCCTGCAACGACGATGTCTTGTTCATCGACGCCAACCAGGATCAAACGGTGGCGGCGAGCGAGATCACGGGCGCGTTCACATGCCCGGTTGCGCAGGGAGCTTCCGCGGGCGGTCCTGGGAAGAAGCCGTGAGCGGCGTCGAGCCAGGCAGCGAAAGCCTGCGCCGCTTCACGAACTGCGCCAGCGAGCAACCCAGCACGCGCCGAAATACGCGGTGGAACTGCGTGTAGCTGCCGAAGCCGGCGTCGAGCGCGAGGCTCGTCAGCGTATGCGCTTCGCCGTCACCCAGCTCGTGCACGAAGCGCTCGAGTTGCCAGCTGCGCGTTCGAAAGCTCGGTGTGCCCGTCGCACAGGAGCTACGCCGCCTTGCGCACGGCAGGATGCACGCCGAGCGCGCGTGACTGCGCGCCCTCGGCCTCAGCGCGCAGAAACCCGAGCAACCGCGCGCCAGCGCATAGCCGAGGCCCGCGTTGAACACATCGCGCCCCTGCCCCACCGGCAAGCCCGCGAACAACGCCGACAGCTCGCGCGCTTCGAGGCGAGTCAACTTACGCAGCAGCACGTCTTGGGCGCGCGCCGCGCGCTTGCGTAACGGCGCGCTCTCGCGCGGACGAATCCAGAGCAGGTGCTCGGGCGCGAGGCGCACCCGCTGCTCGCCGACCAAGATCTGCGCGTGGCCTTGCAGCACCAGGTTCAGCTCCAGCTCGGCCCTGCTGTGCTCGGCCAGGCGCGGCTCGCTCTCGCCAGAGCCCACGGCCGAGAAGCGGCTCACGCGAAAGTCGCTCTGCAAGCAGCATAGGCTTACGCTGATCGCGTAAGGAGCCAGCATGGATTTCGATCATTCCGCGCGCGCCAAGCAGTACATCGCTCAAGTCGAGCACTTCGTGCGCGAGCGCATCGTGCCCAACGAGGCGCTCTACCATCAGCAGCTCAGCCACAGCTCGGACTTCCGGCAGTGGCGCATCCCGCCGATCATGGAGCAGCTCAAGGCCGAGGCCAAAGCCGCAGGGCTGTGGAACTTGTTTCTGCCCGACAGCGAGTTCGGCGCCGGGCTCGACAACCGCGACTACGCGCCGCTCGCCGAGATCATGGGCCGCTCCGTCATCGCCTCCGAGGTGTTCAACTGCAGCGCGCCCGACACGGGCAACGCCGAAGTGCTCGTGCGCTACGGCAGCGACGAACAGAAGGAACGCTGGTTGAAGCCGCTGCTGCAAGGCGAGATTCGCTCGGGCTTCGCGATGACCGAGCCCGCGGTCGCGTCGAGCGACGCCACCAACATGCAGGCGACCTGCGAGGTCGTCGGCAACGAGGTCGTGGTCAACGGACAGAAGTGGTGGACCAGCGGCGCCGGCGATCCGCGCTGCAAGGTGCTGATCGTGATGGGCGTGACCGATCCCAAGGCCGATCGCCACCAGCGCCACTCGATGGTGCTCGTGCCGATGGACGCACCGGGCGTCAAGATCCTACGCATGGTGCCGGTGTTCGGGCACCTGGATGAACCGCACGGCCACGCCGAGATTCTGTTCGAGAACGTGCGCCTGCCGAAGTCGAGCTTCATCGCGGGGCCAGGTCGCGGCTTCGAGATCGCGCAAGGGCGCCTCGGGCCCGGGCGCATCCATCACTGCATGCGCGCGATCGGGGCTTCGGAGCGCGCGCTCGAGCGCTTGTGCCGGCGCGCCGTCTCGCGCGTCGCGTTCGGCAAGCCGCTCGCGAACCTCGGCGGCAACCGCGACATCATCGCCAACTGCCGCATGGCCATCGAGCAGGCGCGCTTGCTCACGCTGAAGGCCGCGTGGGCGCTCGACACGCTCGGCATCTTCGGCGCCATCACGGAGGTCTCGGCGATCAAGGTGATCGCGCCGAACGTGCTGCAGATGGTCACCGACGCCGCGATTCAGATCCACGGCGGCGAAGGCGTGTCCGATCCCGAGCTGAACATGCTGATGGCGATGGCGCGCGTGCTGCGCCTGGCCGACGGCCCCGACGAAGTGCACCGCGGCGTGGTCGCGCGCCTCGAGGTGAAGAAGTACGTCTGAGCGCGCTACGTGTGAGCTTGTAAGCCCACGTGGGGCGTGCCCCCAACTTCAAGATGCCTCCGAGATTGCCTAGCATAGGCGGTTCACAAAACCGTCGCAGCGAGGGGCCGCTCGGTTAAATTAACGCACTTGGAGAAACGAACGCATGCATAAACAACGGTTTCGCGTGACGGGATTAGTCTTGGTTTGCGGGCTCGCCATGAGCCTCGCGGGTTGTCCGAGCAGCAGCGACAAGAGCTCGGAGATGGATGGCGGCGCGAGCGGCAGCGCCACGGAATCGCCCAACCTCGGCGAGATGACCTCGCTAAAGGTGACTGCAGCTGACGGCGGCACGGTGGCTCTGACGAAGGCGGGCGTGAAGCTCGCGATCCCGGGCGGTGCGCTCGACGGCGACACGACGATCACGGCCGAGGTCGTGAGCAACGCCAAGCTCCCTGATAGCTCCAGCTTGGCGGGCGATGCGGTCGAGTTCTTGCCGAAGGGCACGACGTTCAAGAAGCCGGTCTCGCTCTCGATCGATCTCGGCAAGACCACCGTCCCGACGGGCAGCTCCGCGAAGCTCTCGTGGCTCGATGAGAAGACCAACAAGTGGGTCGATCTCGACGGCGCGAAAGTCGTAGGCGGCGCGGTCGTCGCGAACACCACGCACTTCACGATCTTCATGATCCGCATCGTGGTCGACGCGGCGGGCAACGCCATGCAGACCGGCGGCGGATGCAGCGGTACATACAAGGCGTGCGGCGGAGACATCGCAGGCACCTGGACGATCACCAAGGGCTGCGCCAACGTGCCGCAAGCCCTGAGCGACCAAGTCACGGCGTCGTGCAAGGGCGCGACGTTCGAGTTCGGCCTCGACATCGCCGGCGACATCACCTTCGCTTCCGGCAAGGTGACCGGTACGCTGAACGTCGACTCGGTCACGACACAGACCATGCCGAAGACCTGCACCGGCGGCATGTGCAGCAAGAACGATCCGAGCAAGCCGAACGAGACGATCACCGATACGGGCACGGCTTGCGAAGACAAGAAGACGGACAGCTCGACCCAGATGGTCGACGGAACCTACGTCGTGGATGCCACGGCGAAGACGCTCACGATCATGAACAAGAACGACTCCCCCGACGCGGGCGCGCCGAAGGCAGACGACTATTGCGTCACCGGCAACACGCTGACCGTGCTCAGCCACGAGGACAACGGCGTCGACGTGCAGTGGACGGCCACGCGCAAGTAAGCGCCCGCTGATTCACGACCAAGAGCGCCGCGCTTCCCTCGGGGAGCGCGGCGTTTGCTTTTGGGGCGGCAGTTCAGTAAGGCAGCGCGATGAACCTGTCGAAGCTGTCGGGCCTTATTATTTTAGCGGCGCTCGTGCTGGTCGGCGCGGTCGGCACGATCGGCGCGAACGGCTGCAGCACTGGCGGGGCCGCAGCGAGCGGTTCGACGAAACACGCAGCCGCGCTGGCCTTGGTCAAAGCGATGAGCTTCACCGACGGCTCGCTACAGAATGGCGCGGTCCCGGATGCCACGGCAGACATGGTCACGCTGCTGCCGATCCCGGCAACCACCGTGCAGCCCGGCATCGAAGACGCGTTGCTCAGCTTCGACATCGACAACCCCGATGAAGCCAACGACCCCGCGCAGTTCGCGCTGCTGCAGTTCGGAGACGCCGGGCAGTACTACAAGGTGAAGCTCGGCAAAGCGGCGACGGACGGCGGCGCAGCCACGAGTGATGCGAGCGCTGCGGCTGACGCGGGCGATGCGAGCGCTGCAGGCGCTGACGCCGGCGGCGATGCCGGCGCGGACTCGGGCACCCGCGCGCCCAAGCTCCGGGTTGGCCTGCACTACGGCGTCGAAGACTTCGCCTGCGATCAGCTGTGCGACACGACGTTCACCCTGGACGTGGTGCAGGCCGTCGCGCGCAAGAGCGGCACGATCAGCGCGCACGCGAAGGGCTCGTTCACGCTCGACTGCACGACCCGCGGCAAGCACGCGCTGTGCGGTGCAGCTGACTCGAGCACGACGACCGCCAGTAGCGCCATGGGCGGGGCTACGACCTCGCCGGACGGCGTGCTCGCCGTGGTGGTCTCGCCCGGCGCCATCACGGGTGCGCCGCTCGCGCTCACGGTCACACGTGCCGGCCAGGTCCCGAAGGGAACGATCGGCCAAGTCTACGAGCTCGGCCCGTCGGGCACGCACTTCGCAAAGCCCGTCTCGGTGCAGTACAGCTACGCCAACCTCGACCTCGGCACGACGGACCCGAAGAGCTTGCGTTTGGCGACGCTGGATACCACAGGCAAGATCTGGCAACCGTTAGCTGCCAACCAAGTCGATACGGCTCGTCAGGTCGTGAGCGGCGACACGCTGCACTTCTCACCCTTCGGCTTGATCGGCGGCGGCAGCTCCAGCGGCACCAGCGACGGCGGCACGAGCAGCGGCACCGGCCCGCTCGGCTTCACCCCCTCGAACGTGGACCTCAGCGGGCTCGATCTCAGCACCGTCGGCGATGTAGTCGTGAGCGGCAACAACTGCGACCTCTATTCGGAGAGCCAGATGTGGGCCTGCGTGGCCGACACGCTGTTCGCGAAGAAGATCGTGACGTTGCCCGATCAGAGCCGCGTCTCCTTGTTCGTGGTGAAGTCGCTGCGCATCGAAGCCTCGACGGTCATGAACACGTACGAGCATCTGCCGATCGTGATCGTCGCGCTCGATACGATCACGCTGCTCGGCTCGGTCCTCGTGCAACCGGGCACGGCCGGTGGTGCGTACAACAGCGGCACGCAAGCGAGGGTGAAAGGCCAAGGCCCCGGCGGAGGCGCAGCTGGAACGACCGATGCAGCTGGCGGCGGCGGCTCGTTCTGCGGCACAGGTGGGCGCGGCGCGACCGAGGGCACCGCGGCCGGCGGCAAGGCAAAAACGTACGGCAGCGCTGCGCTCGTTCCCCTGCAGGGCGGCTCGGCCGGCGGCACGGGCGAGCTCGTGGACAGCAAGGGCGGCGGTGCGATCCAGTTCGTGGCCGGCACGTCGTTCCTGCTCGGGCCGAGCGCCTACATCAACGCGGGCGGCAGCGGCGGCGTCAACGGCGGAGCCAATCACCAAGAAGCCAGCGGCGGTGGCAGCGGCGGCGCGATCCTGATCGAAGCCCCCATGGTCACGTTGTCCGGCGTGCTGGCCGCCAACGGTGCCGGCGGCGGGCAAGGCGACGGCGATTCCGGAGCCAATGCGAGCGCCGACGATCAGGTGGCGCTCGGCGGGCACCGCTCGTTCTCGGGGATCGTGCCGTCGGTCGGCGGCAACGGCAGCGCAGCCCGCACGATCAACGGCAGCGACGGAACCGACACGTCTGGCTATGCAGCTGGCGGCGGCGGCGGCGGCTCCGGCTGGATCCGCGTCAATTCGCAAAGCGGTCAGTTGGACACGACGAAGGCCACGCTCTCGCCCGCGCAGGGCAGCGCGTGCCTGTCGGCAGGCACGCTGGCCCCCTAGCGGCCATGTGAACTGCGCATTTCTCAGCGCATCGTTGAGCCGGACTCGGTCTCTGGCTACACTGGGACCGGGAGGTGCTCATGTCGCGTGCGGCCCAGTCTCAATTTGGTGGCGTAATCTGCGGCGTCGTCCTGGCAGCGCAGGCGTTGTCAGCCTGCACCCCCGTGACGACATCCCAACGTAGCGGCTCGATCTTCTACGGCGCGGCCCCTACCGCAGGCACGGGCGGCGTGTCCGGCACCCCGTTCTACAGCGGCGCGGGCGTGGGCAGCGCGGGCAACCTTGCCCCCGGACCCGGACCCAGCGTCCCGAGCGGCGGCAGCGGTGGCGCGGGCGGCGCCGGTTTCCCGAGCAACCCCGGCTATGTCGGCAGCGGCGGAGCAGGCGGCGTCGGCGTACCTTCGGCCGGAACCGGCGGCAACCCCGCGATCCCCACCGGGCCAACCAGCAATTTCACATCCATGACGTTCGAAGTGCTCACCCACGTGCAGGTCGGCCAGTTCCAACCGGCCAACGCCGGTGCGATCTGGATCGAGACCAGCTCGGGACAGTTCGTGAAGACGCTCCAGGCCTGGGCCTTCATTCGCGAAATCTACCTGAGCAAGTTCCGCGCCGAGGCCATGAACAACAAGACCGACGCCGTCACCAGCGCATCGTTGCCCAACCACGTCACGCATCACGTCAGCTGGAACCTCAAGGATGCCAGCGGCAACCCGGCACCCGATGGCGCCTACAAGCTGATCGTCGAGTGCACGGACTCGGATCTGACCGGTCAGTTCGTCGCGATCGACTTCATGAAGGCGCCTGGCGCCGCGCCCATCACGCCCGCCGACACGCCGGCCTACAGCGGCATGCGGCTCGCGTTCCAGTGATCGCCTCGAAGTCTGACCAAACCTAGCCGGAGCGGCGGCGCTTTCCAGCTGTTTTCCAACCTCGTCAGCCGCATCGGGCGCTGACCGAGTGCCGCCATTAGCGGCAGGCCAGTCGATTCGGTGGTTTTCCTCGGCGCATGTTCGTACCATGCGCCAGGAGCATGCCAGGCGACCCTTTTCAGCGCGCGTTCGAGGCGGCACCCGAAGCGCAGCTGCTGCTCGACACACAGGGCAACGTGCTCTCGGCGAGCGAGGGCTACCTGCGCGCCGCCGTGCTCACGCGTGCTGCGATCACCGGCAAGCCGCTACGGGAGCTGGCTCCGTACCTCGACGCGCCGGCCGCATGCGACGAGCTCCGCGATTCGCTCGAGACGCTGCTGCGCTCCGCGTTCCCGAGCCCAAACGCGCTCGCCGACTGCCGCGCATGCGTCTCGGGCACACTGTTCACGCGCGGCTCGAGCGTTCCCGTGCTCGACGACGCAGGCACGATCACGCAGATCGTGCATCGCCTCGAGAGCGAGCCTTTGCGCATGACCGACGAGTCCGCGCGCGAGCGCAAGCTGCGCAAGATGATCGAGTACAGCGTCGATGCGTTCGTGCTCACCGACGCGCGCATCAACTTCACCTTCCTCAGCCCGTCGATCGAGCGCTTGACCGGCTACACACCCGCCGAGATGTTGTCGCGCTCGGCGATGAGCCACGTGCATCCCGACGACGTGGGTCGGCTCGGCGCCGCAGCTCGGCAGATACTGGAAAAGCCCGGCAGCGTGCTCACCGAGCAGCTTCGCCTGCGCCACCGCGACGGCTCCTTTCGCACAATCGAGCTCACGGGCGTCAACTACTTGCATGACCCCGATCTCAACGCGCTCGTGGGGACGCTACGCGACATCAGCGAGCGCGTCGCGCTCGAGACCGAGCTGCGCCGCGGGCGCGATCATCTCACGGTCGCGCTCGAGGCCGCGCATGCCATCACCTGGGAGCGCGATCTGCTAGCGCAGAAAGCCTGGTACTCGTCGGACTTCGCCACGTACTTCGGGCTGCCGCCCGGCACATACGATGGCAACGACGCGAGCGTCGGGATTCACCCAGAAGACCTCGCGATCGCGCGCAAAGCCATGGAGCAAGCGCACCTCTCGGGCGACGAGCTGCGCTACGAGTTTCGCGGCATGGATCGTGGCGCCGACACGCGCTACTACGCCTCGCGCGGGCGCGTGTTTCGTGACGCAGACGGCAAGCCCGTGCGGCACATCGGCGTCATCTGGGACATCACCGAAGCGCGACGCTTGCAGCAGGAACGCTTGCAGCTCGAACAGCGCATGCAGGAAGGCCAGAAGCTCGAGAGCCTGGGTGTGCTCGCCGGCGGCATCGCGCACGACTTCAACAACCTGCTGATGGCGATCATGGGCAACGCCAGCCTGATGCGGCTCGAGACCAGCCACAGCTCGGCCAGCCTCTCGCATCTGCGCCAGATCGAAGAGGCCTCACGCCGCGCGTCCGATCTGTGCCGACAGATGCTGGCCTACGCGGGCAAAGGACGCTTCATGCTGTCACGCACGAACCTGAACGAGTTGATCGAGGAGACCACGCACCTCTTGCAGGTCTCGATCAGCAAGAAAGCCGTGTTGCGATTTCATTTGTACCCGAACCTGCCGGCGATCATTGCCGATGCCACGCAGATGCGTCAGGTGCTGATGAACTTGGTGATCAACGCCTCCGATGCGATCGGCGAGCGCAGCGGCGTGATCTCGATCAGCACGGGCGTGGTGCGCGCCGATCGCGCGTACCTCGACAACACGTTCTTGTCCCCCGACCTGGCCGAGGGTGATTACGTGTTCCTCGAGGTGAGCGACACCGGCCGCGGAATGTCCACGGAGACCCAAGCGCGCATCTTCGAGCCGTTCTTCTCGACTAAAGCGCCGGGTCGAGGTTTGGGGCTGGCCGCCGTGCTCGGCATCGTGCGCGGGCACAAAGGTGCGCTCAAGCTCTACAGCGAGCCAGGCAAGGGCTCGAGCTTCAAGTTCTTGCTGCCACCCGCAGTGCACACGACAGAACGAAGCGCGGCGCAAGAGCCGCCACTCGCCGCACATGCACCGGGCGGTGTGGTTTTAGTCGTGGACGACGAGGAGACCCTGCGCGCGGTCGCCAGCCAAATGGTGGAACAGCTCGGTATGCGCACGCGCACCGCAAGCGACGGTCGCGAGGCGCTTGCCGTCTATCGCGAGCATTCGCACGAAATCGCGGGCGTGCTCATGGACTTGACCATGCCGCACATGGACGGCGAAGAAGCGTTTCGCGAGCTGCGTCGCATCAACCCTAACGTGCGCGTCCTGCTCATGAGTGGGTACAACGAGCAGGACGCCATCGCGCGGTTCGTCGGCAAGGGTCTGGCCGGGTTCATCCAAAAGCCGTTCATGCTGGAAGAGCTCGACAAGCAGCTGCGCGTGCTGCTCGGGTGATGACATTCTCGGCTGATGGTATACTCGCCGAGCAGCCTGCGGCTCTCGGCTGATCAGATCGCCGCGAACCAGGCTTCGCCGACGGCGCTCAGCACGTCTTCCGTCACATCGCTGCTCTCGACGACGGCGTTCGCCGCGCCGAACGAGAACACCACGCGGCCCACCGGAATGCCCTCGACGAGCACGGTCACGGCGTCGTCCGAGAGCGCACGCATGGCAAACGTCTTGCCGGCATGGGTGACGGTGCGGGACTCGACATCGACGACAGGAGCGCTGGTGTTCATGGGCGCGCTGACTAGCACGGAGCCAGGGCGCTGGAAAAGACCCGCCGGTGCTGTTTTAGTGGGCGGCCGGCGCTTCGGGATGCAGCGAGGAGATCATGGTGTCGAACGCGGTGCGCGCGCGCTCGACGCTGGGGCGCGGCCCCGTCAGCTTGAAGAACACAGCACCGCTCGGCCCGCTCGCGATGGCGCCGAGCAGCATGTAATCGCTGCCGCCGCCGCCACCCATGCTGCCGCCGAAGTTGCCCGTGACCTCGACCGTGTTCACCGTGATGCCCGAAACCTTGCGCTCGCCGCGCTTGGCTTTCTTCGCGGTCTCGCTGCCATCGGCTTGGCTGAACTGGCCGAGCCAACGCTCGATGTTGGCATCCACGCCACCGGCTGCGCCCGGACCAAAATAGAACACGCTCAGCTCCGCGCGCTCGTCGCCGGCGAGGCCGTACTCTGCCGCGCGCATCTCGCTCTTCGGGGTGCGCCGCACAAGCGGCAAGGCACCTTCCCAGGTGAGTCCACCCGCGCTCGCGGGACCTTTCGGCGGCGGCGCGCTCGGGGTGCCCGGCGCGGCTGGCTCGCGAGCTGGCTCGCCTGCACCCACGCTCGGATGCCCGGGCGGAAACGCTTGACCATTCAGCGCAGGACCCGGCGCGGCCGTGCCGTCGATCGGCGGATGTCCGGGCGGCAAGGCCGTGCCGTCTGCAAGCTTCGGATGCTCGCCTGGCATTGCAGTGAGGTCGCCGCTCGCGAGCCCGGGCGAAGGCGTACCGGTGCTGTCGGCCGCAGGCGCCGACTTCTGGCAAGCGAGGAGCACGACGAGACAGGCCAGCGCGAGCTTCTTCATGGCGCGCAGCATACGCGAGCCTGGGCTGTCAGTCGACGTCGTGATCGCGTGCCGAGACCACGTGCTGCAGCGCGATCACCCGCGAGCCCGGCTCGGTCTCCAGATAGAAGAAGCGCTCGCCACGGTTGAGAAAGTCCAGCGTGCGCGCGCGCTCGGGGGGCGTCGACACCAGGATCGTGCCGCGCAGCTTCACGCCATCGGCCAGCAAAAGCGCAACCTTGCGATGATCCGAGAGATCGGTCTCGCCGTCTTCGGCCAGATCGGGCGCGGCCAGCTCGACGACTTCGATGAACGCCTTGTTGAACAGCGTGCAGCTGCCATCCGCTGCGTGTACGGGCAACATCGCGTTCGGGCCGTTGAGCACGTCTTTCACGCGCTCGCGCCCGTGATGAACCCCGGAGCGTAGGTTGCAATGGACGACGCCGGGCACGCGCTGACCGGTCGAGAGTTGCAGGACCACCGGCACCTCACGCTTGCTAACGACCAGGGAGTCTTGTTCGTCCGCCATCTTCACCGCCGCGCGCAGGATCACCGACGAGCATGTAGGACTGCAAGGCACCTGTGTCAGTGCGCGCGCATCAGCCCGCTCAGCCACTCAGCTTGCGCACGAATTGCAGCGACGCGGCGCGGATCTCTTCTTGCGTTGCGGGCGGTTCGAAGTTGTAGAGGGTCTTGATGTTGCGACACATGGTGCGGCTCTCCGGGTGCTCCAAACGCTAGCAGAAGCCTGCGAAAGGAGCACCGGAGCAGTACCGCAGTTTCACTCCGCGGGTGCAGTAACCGTGGACGACGCGATGTCCACCGCGCTCTGCGCCAAGAGGCGCCCGTTGATCGAAGCACCGGTGCCGAGCTTGATCTTGGTCTTCGAGAGCACGATGCCTTCGCTGTGCGACGTGGTGCCGAGGTCCGCATAGCCCGCGACCTGCCAGAAGATGTTCTTCGCGCGCGCGCCACCCACCAACGTCATGCGCTTGGCCGCGCTCAGCATGAGGTTGCCCGTGACCTGCATGATCCAGACGTCGTCAGTTGCACCCGAGAACGTGACATCCGCGGGGATCGTGACCGTGGAGGTCCAGCGGTAGAGACCTGGTTTGAAGGTCATGCCGCCGATCGCACCCGCTCCGAGGTTCAGGAAGCCGGGATTCGCTCGGCCCGCGGCATCCGTGTACGCGGCCTGCATGTTGGCGATCGCCGTCGTGAGATTGCCGGGCGTCGGCGGGTCGTTATTCGCTGCGAAGACGCCACCGGTCACTTGCGGCGACGTCCATTTCGTACCGGCGCGCGTGAGTGAAAAGCCCGTGATATACGTAGCCGCCGCGGGGCTCAAGCCGATCGCCCCCGTGATCGCGGAGGTGGGCACATTCGAGACCGCGGACTTGGCCAAGATCACGTAGTTTCCAGCTGCTCCGAGCGCGACGGGAGCGGGACCGAACCCGACACCCGAATCCGTACCGGCAAGCACGCCGGCGTCGCCAACGCCCGAGCCCGCGCCACCGTTTTTCCCGGAGCCGCCGTTCTGCCCTGCGCCACTCTGGCCTGCGCCGTTCTGCCCTGCGCCGCCTCCGCTGCCTGCGACGGACGCGTCGTGGGCACCATGCGAGTTGCTGTTCGAGCAGGCCGCTACGAAGAGTAGAAACGGCAGGAGAATGTTCAGACGCTGGTGCATTGCAAGGCACCTAAGCGCCGATCCCGGTAGCGCCACACTTCGCCTGCGCTTTACTTCGCTGCCGACGCAGTCGCCCTCGCGCGCTGGGCGCGGGCAAATGCCGCAAGACGGCGACCGCGCGTGAGCTCCTCTTTTTGCGCGCGCGTGAGCCTCTTGATCGCCAGCTCCAAGCGCAGCGCTTCACCCTTCGAGGCACAGCGCCGCGCGGCGCACACCCTCAAAGGGCCACGACCTCGCGTGTAGCGCGCACCCTTGCCCGCGTCATGCGCGGCGATGCGGGTAGCCACGTCGCGGGCGATTCCCGTATACAAACTGTCGTCTGCGCAACGCGCCATGTAGACGAACCAGGTGTCGCGCGCACGGGCAAGCATTGAGACACGGCAGGGTACTGTGATTCCTTGCCGCGGGGCGTCCGAAGCTACATAACGACACGTGGACCTGCGCAGACCGCTCGTGGCCTTGGCTCTGTTGCTCGCCGCGTTGCAGCAACCTGCCCCCACATGCGCGCGCGATGCCCCAAAGAAGGCGCTCGCTGCAAGACGTTCCCTTGCGAAGCTGCGCTGGCACTTCCGAGCGCCTGCCACGTGGACGATCGGCCTGCGCTACTCGATGGCCGACGCGGTGCACGATCACCGCATGCTCGCCGTCGAGTATCCCGATCTGGACCTGCCGGAGGCGCAACGCGACCTGACCCTGCCCAGCCCCTGCGACGACACCGCGGACTGCTCTCCGCTGCACGAGCTCATTGTTGCAGCTGACACCGTGGCCCACACCGTGGGCTCGTTCCACTGGCTGCAGCGCTTCCCCGGGGCCGAGCTGGCAGCCGGCGTGATCCTCCCCGAGGGTCCATCGAGAGCCCTGAACGACCTCGATATGCACCGGCTCACGCTGCGCTACCTGCCCACGTTCCAGAGCGGCCCGGGCATGTTGAACGTCCGTTTGACCCTGTTCTGAGCAACGAATTGGCCGGTGCGATCGTGCAATCGGTCAGCATGCCGGACACGTCGGTCACTGCCGTCACGGTCGCGACGTCATCAGCGCGTAAGAAACACAAACCGGCCTCACCTCCAGAGTAAACGTAAGATAGCTTCTGCGAAGTCGAGTCTTCAGGCAGCCCGAGGACGCGGGCCTCAGATCTGCGTACCGGAGCTCGATGCGAACACCGCCTCCAGCGCTCTCGCGCTGCTCGGTTGCGCGCTACTCATCCACTCCGGTCGTCGCCGCCAGCTGATCCTGAGCGTGTAGAAACGCCTCACGATGGCAGTTGTGTCCCGCACGGCCTGCGCCCGCGCATCATGAACCGTCGCCGCCGCGGCGCAGGCGGAGCGTGAATCAACGAGACCAGGCGCGACCGCAGGTCGGACGGGCGCGACTGATCTTGCGCTGGGATGCGCGCCTGGCACACAGCTTGCTCGCTCTTCGGAAGAGATGTCCGAAAGCCTGTCAGACGCCGGGGCTCAGATCCTGTTGGCGCTCGCGTATTACGTAGGCCTCATCGTACTCATGCGCGTTTCGGGCAAGCGCCTTGCGGGTCAGACCACCACCTTCGATCTCATCGTCCTGATTTGCCTCGGCGTCGTGCTCCAAGGCATTGCATTGCACAGAGGCACCCTCAATGCGGTGCTCTTCATGGCCACGGTATTTTCAGCACATCGCGGCCTCGCCGCCTGGTGTTCGAGATCTCGTTGGGTGCGCCGGCTCACGCGCGGCTCGCCCCGACCCTTGGTGCGCGACGGCCAGATCGACTTTGGCGCGTTGGAGGACGAAGCGCTCAGTCCTGACGACCTCATGGCCGGCTTGCGCAAGCTTGGCTACGCCACGCCCGACGTCATTCTCCTCGCTGTGCTCGAAGAGACGGGACAGATCAGCGCTATCCCTCGCACAGACGTAGCCGTAGGATCGAGCGCGCCCCAATCACGGCCCGACGTTTCCGCGTCGTAGGCCCAGAAGCAGGCGACCGACATCCTGCGCGTGCGGTCGCGCGCCCAACTGCGTGGTGACCAGCACTCGCAGCTGCTGCGTGCTCTGCCGGGCTTGAGCCACGATCAACGGAATGCGCGAATCTTGCTGCGACGGGCTGCCATGCCACGAATGGTAGGGCGCGGCGAAATAGTAGCGGTCTTCCGGTCGCGCTCGATCGCCGTTGTGCGCCAAGAGGAGCACATCGCCAGCGCGCTCTCCGTGTGGTCCCGCTGCGAGCTCACGCAAGCGTGACGCGAGCGCGATGTACGTCGGATGCGGATGCGCTTGTAGATACGCATCGAGCGGCTCGGTCTTGCCATCGCCGACGTAGACCTCGAACGGCAGATCGTCTTGATCTACCGACACCGGCTTGCGCGTCAATACCATGTCCAGCGTGCCCTTCATGCCTGGCGCCAACGTTCCATCTAGGTTGTTGCGATAGAATGCGTCAGCTGCAGGCAGCACGTCCTCGTCGTAGCGAGGTGGTCGCGTCCAGTCGCACACCGCATCGCTCGGGTCGCAGGTCGAACGGTCAGCCAAGTACACATAGGCAAGCGCACCCTGGTATGCGAGCACGCTCTGAAACGGGTCATCGCTCTTGACGTCACCCTCGAAGGCCCGTACGCGAAAGCCGGCCTTCCTGAGCACGGCGGGTGGGTCGTCGGCGTCCGTCGTCGACAGAGCGTGAGCGGCGTCTTTGAGCACCTGTGTGTGACCGTGGTCACTCACCACCACGACGTAGCGATCTTCGAGCGCATGCTTTTCGATCAAGCGCCGACGTAACGTGCCGAGCGCCGGGTCGATGATCTCGCGCAGGTAGCTTCGCCGCGACACGTCTGGCGGTTGCGCCGAGATGTGCGCCCAGTTGTCAGGACCGGCGATGTACACGGTCAGCACGTCCGGCACGGGATGTCGATCGAGCTCCTCTACCACGACCTCCATGTCCTCCTTGTCGAGATCGGCCCATACGCCACGCGGTAGATCTTTCTCCGTGTGTCCGGAGAGAAACGCTTCGAGCGCCGATCCAATCACGCCGCGCCGAGTCATCAGCAGTCGGTCGGCGCCAGCGTAGAACTGACTCATCGAGACCCAAATGTCGATCTCAGGCTCGAGCGCTCGCATGCGTTGATAGATTGTCGGTGCGCACAAGAACTGGTCCGCGTAACGCTCCGTGAATACAGCTAACGCTTTGTCCGTGGCGTGCACGCTGACTGGGATCGGCGCGGCGAACTGTCTGCGCTCGCGCACGAAGAACTCGTTGCCCGCGAACCCATGCTTGGCGGGCTCGACACCCGTGAACACGCTCGCCCACGCGACACCAGTCGTGGAAGGCATCGTGCTGAGGACGTCCGGTGCGAAGTATGCGTGTGCAAAGCCTTCGCCAGCATCGACATCTGAGGCCTGGCCGAGCAACGCAGCAAGCTCTGGAAGCTCGCCATCCTTCAGCATGGAATACAGCAAGTCTCGACCGATGCCGTCAATCGCCACGATCAGCAACGGCCGCCGTGCGGTCGTGTGCTTCAACAGCGCCGTTGCCTCGTCGGACCGCTCGCTACGCTGACGCAACACGCGACTGTCGCCCTGGGAGACTACTTCGACGAGCTGCCCAAAGCCGCTGCACGCGCCGAGCAACGTGCAGGCCGCCACGAGGCACACTGCACGCGCCCGGCGCGAGAGATCGTCTTCCGTCAACCTCACCCGGGCTCAATGCCCACGGAAGAATAGAAGCCATAGGATGACGACGAGGCCGAGCGGCGCTCCGGCCATCCACAACAGCGCCGGCACGAGCACTCGTCCACTAAGCGTCTTCTTGATGTTATGCATAGGTCATCTCCCTTTGTGTACGTGAAAAGAACGCGTATTGACCGCCACCTCGAGCCAATTTCTTGAAGGTGACCTTCGACACCTCGATGTTGTTTCTTGGGCGTGCGCGGCGGACGGACCCACTTGCAGCAACTCGCGTGCCATCGCGCGGACGTGACGAACCGCGCGCGCAGACCCGCGTTGCGCTCGTAGCGGCGCATCCAAACGGCTTGGCCAGCCAAGCGCGTGGGACATTCGCGTCGGGGCGCTTTTGCCGTCCATACCGTGCCGAGCTCGAAGAACAAGACGGTCTGAGCGAGCTCCGTTGGAAAACGGCGCCTCAGCGCGTAACCCCGCGGGCCGGCCAAGCTCGCGTCAGCGCAGCGCCGAACAGGAAGACCTGGGCTTGGTAGTACGTCCAGATCATGAACACCGCCAGCGAGCCGATCGCTCCCTGCAGCCAGGCCGGCGCCACGTGACTGAGGTACAGCCCGAGCAACCACGTCCCGAGCAGCATCAGCGCCGAGGTGAGCATCCCGCCGACCCAGACCTGCGACCAGCCGAGGCGCACGTCCGGCAATACGCGGAACAGGATCGTGAATGCCACCCCGCCCAATGCGAAGGTCACGCCGGTCTGCACGGTGAACGCCAGCGCGGAGGTGAGCGCGTTGCTGCCGAACAGCGACTCGGTCGCGCTACCGAGCGCCATCGTGACTGCCTGCATCACGATGGCGACGAGCAAGAGCGCGCCGCAGCCGAGCACCATCACGAACGAAAGCAGACGCTTGTGGAGCAGCCGACTCAGGGCTTCACGGGTCGACGCAGCCGGCCGGATCGTGACGCCCCAGATCAGGTTGAGGGCGTCCTGCACCTGGATGAACAGGCGGCTGGCCGCAATCAGCAGCGCCACGCTGGCGACGATCGTGGCGACCCGCCCACCGCCGCTGTTGGCGGCGTCGATCAGCTTGAGCGCGGTGGTCTGCAGGTCCGCGCTACCGAGGCGCGCGAGCTCGCTGAGCAGCGCTGTGCGCGCGCTCTGCTGGCCGAAGACCCAACCCGCGACGGTCGTCGCGATCACGATCAGCGGCGCCACGGACAAGAGCGCGTAGAACGACATGCCCGCGGCGAGCACGTCTCCATGCTCGTTGAAGCGTGTCCAGCTGTCGATGAGCAGGCGCCGTAGAGTTTGCATCGATCAAGGCTCCCAGGTGAGATCGGTGGACCAACGCTGGCCAGGCCCGTACTGCGCTTGGCCGACGAGGTCGCGCGGGAAGCGCAGCTCGAGCAGGACTGCCGCGCCGGTCTGCGCGGCCGCTTGACCGTCGCTGGTGGGCGTTCCGCTGCTGCTCTGACGTTCGCTCAAAATACCCTCCACGTGCGCGTCGATCACGAGCTTACGGAGGAAGCCCGGAATCAAGCGCTGGGCATCGGCGCCAGCGCGCACGCTGGTAGCTCCGCCGCTCTGATCGAAGGCGAGCACGGGCACCCACTCGCCTAGCTCGCGACGCGCACCCAACGTGAGCAACCCCGCGGCGATGCCCGTGGCCATCGAGCCGACCTCCGATTGCAGCGAGCTGGCGCCGTTCGCGCCCGTGTGTGTCCCCGTTAGCGCGGCCATGGCGTCCGCCGGTGTGACCGAGGCGTCGTCGACGAAGAACGCGAGCACAGGGTGGTGCAGCGGGCTCGTCGGTGGAGAGGACGATGTGGGTGGTGCCGTCGTGCCACGGGGTCTTGAGGGCGAGGCGAAGGCGGCCATCTGGCAGCGGCTCGAGCCGGTCGTGGCTGATGGCCGGGCGGGCGCAGTAGCGAAAGAGTTGCTCGAGGCGATCGCGGGCGTGGGCGCCGACGCGTACGGCGGCGTGTAAGTCGAAGCCGTCGAGCTCGGCATGGCAGTTGCGACGCGCGTCGGTCCATGGGACGTCGGGCTGGGCTCCGATTCTTGGGGGAGAAGCGCTGGATGAACGTGATCGCGCCCATTTGTGCATCGCGCAGGCCGAACTCGCGCGCGCGGTGCAGGTAGCTGTTGCGAAGGGCGCGCGAGAAGAGGCGTGACACGTCGCGGCAGACAGCGTGATCGTAGGCCATGCGCTAGCGCAGGCGCGGCGGGACGGTGAGCGCCCACTGACGCACGGGCACGCAGGGGACCACGCGCTCGATCAGCTGCTCGGCGATCCGGGTCATGCGCTTGCCGCAGCAGCTGGGGCAGAAGCCTCAGCCTTTGCAGCAACGCGCTTCGCGATACCCGCAGGGGTAAAACGCGACGAGCCGTTCGAAGCGACAATGTGGGCAGCTGACGCGGGCGAAGCCGTGCGCGAGAATGCCGCACTTCAGGAAGGCTCGCAGCTCGCGCTGGATGAACTGCGGTAGGCTGCCGCCGTCGGCGGCGGCGGTGCGGGCCAGAAATGTTTCGAGGTGGTCCTGCAGCACGCCGTAGAGCGCGCTGCGCTCGGGCTCCCGGCGGCGGTACTGATGAGGACGCCCGGCGATGGGCCCACGAAGGGAGTGACGCAGCACAGGCCGTCGACAGCGCGCGGCATGCCGGTCGTGCACAAACGGCTTGCCAAGCACTTGCACGCGCTAACGCGGCGCTTCACCTGCGTCGCGCCGACGGCCGCCGTTTCAGGCGCATCGTGGACACAGCTGTCGCGAGCCTCCGCCGAGCGCGTCAGCGGCGTAACGTGGTCACGCCATACTGCTCGTGTACACCGACCTCGCGCAGCGCGGCGCTCGCGGACTTCGCACCCCGAAGGAGCTGCTGGTACGCGGCCAGCGTGCGCGCCACCTGCTCGCGGCTCTCCCACACGAACTCGACGCGAAAGCGCCGCACACCGCGCGCGATCAAGTCGGGCACGAGAGGCGCTGCGCTCTGGGCACGCGCGTTGAACACCGTGTTGCGGCAGCCGATGTCGACCACCACCGGATGCTCGTGGCCCGCGAAGTCGCGCAGCGCCACACGATGCTCTTCACACGGTCGACCGCACGTCCGGTAGTCCGCGCCGTCGCTCAGCAGGTGGGCATACACGCAGTGCGAGTTGTGAAACGTGGCGATGTGATGGTGCAGCGTGAGCGCGAGGCGGCCTCGTGGCACCTGCGCCAGCAGCTCGAGCAGCTGCGTCTGATCGAGGTCGTGCGACGCGGTGACGGTTCGCAAGCCGAGCGCCAGCAGATGACGCGCGGTCAGCGAGTTCGTGACGTTCAGCGAAAAATCCCCGTGCACGACGGGTGTGCGGCCCGAAAGCGCGGGATCCGCGAAGTGCATGAGCGCGCCCCAATGCCGAACCAACACCGCATCCGGCCGCAACGCAGCGATGCGACGGTCGTAGCTTTCTTCGCCCGGCTTCTGCACGCGCACCGTCGCAAGCGTCACGCGCAGACCGGCGTTCCGCGCACGCGTGACCGCGCTCTGCAAACCAACCAGCTCCATCCAGTCGAGCTCGACCTCAGCGCCCGCCGAGTCATTGCCAAGGCCGCTCTCGATCACGGCTTCCAGCTGCTCTGGCGTGCGACACAGCGGCACGAGGTACGGCGCGGCCTCGTCGGCCTGCAGCTCGCGTCCCAGTGCCGCGCGAAGTAGCGGCACGACGCCTTCGGCGCTCGCAATCCGCCGCACGTTCGCGTCGAGCGCGTGTTCGAGCGCAGCCACCAGCTCGCGACGCAGCCGCTTCAGCTCCGACACGGGTAGATGCAAGCCACTCGCGAGCGCCGCACTGTCGACCTCACCGAGCCCGAACGGCGTGCCACCCAAGCCCCCAAGCTTTTCCGCAAGCAGCGCGGCATCGAGGCCGCCGGCCCGCGCCACTTCGAGACCCATGCTCGATGTAACCGCCGCCCCCAGCTCGCGTCCGGCAAAGTCTGCGCAGCCTGCAATCTGCAACGGCTCGCCGAGCCCACCACTCACGCGCAGCGAAAGCAGGATGCGACCCACGGTATCGGCCTCGGCGCGGCGCTGCGCTTCGCGCTGCAGCTCCGGATCTCCGGTCAGCCGCACGTCGTCGCCCACCTGTACGCGCGAAAGCTCTGGCCCCGGGTCGCCGAAGCTCAACTCCACTACGCCACGACCGGGCGTGGCGTTCGACCAAGCCACGCCGAAGATCGGACCGCCCGGTGCGTCATCGTCCTCCGGATCGCCGACGTCGAACATCACGCCCATGCCGGCGCGCAGCGTGCGCTGGAAGTCGTTCGCAGCTTCGCCTTCGACCTCGATGCGCACGCGCTGCCCCCGCAGCTCGCTCACGCGGCCGAGCAAGATGCCACGGTGCTTCGGGCTTCTGCCGACGACCAGCGCCTGGTGGTCATCGCCGAGCAGA
The DNA here is from genome assembly GCA_017881055.1 of Sandaracinaceae bacterium. Classification (GTDB taxonomy): domain Bacteria; phylum Myxococcota_A; class Polyangia; order Polyangiales; family JAFGIB01; genus JADGRF01. The sequence continues at coordinate 5,875 of JADGRF010000187.1, read as the reverse complement.
AACCCGGGAGAAGCACCGCGCGAGAACGTCAGCTGCGTACGGCGCACGTCGTCGCGCAAGCGAATCACGTCGTCGTCGCTCGCACCCCTACGCAGCGCATCTCGCCAGTTGCGCACCGAGTCCACGGCCGTCGTGACATATGCAGCGTTCTTGTAGCGCCCTTCAATCTTCAGTCCGTCCACACCGGCCGCAATCAGGTCCGGGAGTGCAGCGTGTGCGGCGAGATCCTGCGGGCTCAGCAAGTAGCGCGTGTCGCCGAGCTCGCGACGCTCACCGTCGACGATCAAGTCGTACGGCATGCGACAGGCCTGCGAGCATTGTCCGCGATTGGCCGAGCGGTTCGAGAGCGCCTCGCTGGTCAGACACTGCCCGCTCCACGACATGCACAGCGCGCCATGCACGAACACTTCGCTCTCCAGCGGGCTGTGCGCCGTGAACTTCGCGATCTCGTTCACGCTCAGCTCGCGCGGCAGCACCACACGCGTGATGCCGAGCGTCGCCGCAAAGCGCGCGCCCTCCACGCTCGAGATCGTCATCTGCGTGCTCGCATGCAGGCGCAGCTCGGGGCAGAGCATGTGCGCGACGAACGCCACCGCGGGATCCTGAATGATCAACGCATCGACGCCGGCGGCGATCACCTGCCGCAGAAAGCCTTCAACCAACTCCAGCTCGCTCTCGAACACCAGCGTGTTCACGGTCAGGTACACCTTCACGCCCGCGCGATGGGCGCGCGTGACCAGGCTTGGCAGCCCCGCCAGGTCGAACGAGGTCGAGCGCGCGCGCGCATTCCAACCCTCGGAAAGGCCGAGAAATACCACGTCAGCACCACTGGCCAGCGCGGCAGCGAACGCCTCGGGCGTGCCGGCGGGAGCCAAGATCTCGGGTACGGTGCTCACGCGCGGCTCATTTCGGCGCGTAGCATTGTGCAAGCGGACGGGCGGCGCAACATGACGTCCTGTAGAGTGCGTGCGCCATGCGACGCACGCCGATCATGATCATGGGGTGCACGAGCGACGCCGGAAAGTCGTTCCTGGTCACCGCGCTGTGCCGGCACTTCGCGAACCAGGGCCTCTCCGTTGCGCCGTTCAAGGCCCAGAACATGAGCAACAACGCCGCGGTCACACCCGAGGGGCTCGAGATCGGCCGAGCGCAGTACCTGCAAGCGCTCGCCGCACGCGCAACGCCTCACGTGACGATGAACCCGCTGTTGCTCAAGCCCAGTGCGGACACACACAGCCACGTGATCGTCATGGGTCGCTACGATCCCGCGATCACGCACATGCCTTGGCTCGACCGCAAGCCGCACCTGTGGCCGATCGTACGCAGCGCGCTGCATTCGCTGCTCGAAGAGTACGAGCAAGTCGTGATCGAAGGCGCCGGCTCGCCGGCCGAGATCAACCTGCGCCCGAGCGAGCTGGTCAACATGCAGATCGCGCTCGAGTGCAACGCCGACGTGTACCTGACGGTCGACATCGATCGCGGTGGTGCGTTCGCGCACCTGCTCGGCACGTTCCTGTGCCTCGCCCCGGAGGAACAACGCCTGGTGCGCGGCTTCGTGCTCAACAAGTTTCGCGGTGACCCTGCCCTGCTCGGTAACGCCATGGACTGGCTGCAGGAGCGCACCGGCGTGCCCACCGTGGCCATCATCCCGTACATCCGGCATCACCTGCCCGAGGAAGACACCCTGCATCATCGCGCGCGCTTCGATCCCAGAAAGACGAACCTGGCGCTGCTCGTGTATCCGTACGCGAGCAACCTCGACGAGTTCGATGCGCTGGTGCACACCGAAGGCGTGAACGTCGTGCCGATCCGCGAGCTGCAGGCGCTCGACGACTACGCCGCCATTCTTCTGCCCGGCAGCAAGAACACCGCCGAGAGCCTGCGCCATCTACAGCGCACCGGCCTCGCCGCCGAGGTCGTGCGCGCCGCCCAGCGTGGCACGCCCATCTTCGGCGTGTGCGGAGGGTTGCAGCTGCTCGGTCGCCAGCTGCACGATCCCGCGCTGCTGGAGAGCGGCGACATCGCAGGCCTCGGGCTACTCGACATCGTGACCACCTTGCGCCCGCACAAGGTCACGCAGCAGCGCGAGCTGCCCGACGAAGCCGGCGGCGTGCTGCGCGGCTACGAGATCCACCACGGCGAGACCGAGGCCGGCCCGCGCGTCGAGCCCCACCTCGCGCCCGGTCTCGGCTTTCAACAAGCCAACGTGCGCGGCGCGTACCTGCACGGCCTGTTCGACAACACGCACTACCGAAGGCGTTTTCTCGAGAGCCTCGGCTGGCAAGGCGAGACCGTCAGCTGGAGCGACGCCGTCGATGCCGAGATCGAACGCGCTGCCACGCTGATCACGAGCAGCGGCTGGCGGATCTGACGCCTGCGTAGCAACCTGGGCTACAGCCCGCGCACAGAGTCCGGACGCAGCCGAATCTCGCCGGCGAGCGCGCGATCGATCACGCTCACGATTCGGTCACGGTCGCGCGGCAGCTCCCCCGAGAGCGGCAAGTAGTTCGACGCATGGTTGGTGCGAAACACCGCGCGCGTCGGCGCCGCCTCGGCCACCAGCACGCGCAGCTCTTCCAGCAGGCGATCCACCACCGGCAACCGGAACTTGCCGCGCTCGCTGAGCGTGGCGAGCGGCGTCCCCGGCACGACCGTCAGCGTGAGCGCCGACACGTACGCAGGATCCATCGCGCTGATCAGCTTCGCGCAGCCGATCGCGTGCTCGGCGCTGCGCTCGACGCCGCCTGCGCCGAGCAGGAAGATCGCCGACAGCTGCATACCTGCGGCATGCGCGCGCGTCGCCGCCTCCACGTGTCCCGCGAAGTCCGAGCCTTTCGCGATGCGCTTGAACGTCACGTCGTCGCCGGTCTCCGGGCCGATGTACAAAAGAGATAAGCCCAGCTCACGGAGCTGACGCAGCTCGTCCGGCGTCTTCTCGCACAAGGCGATGGCCGTCGCGTACGCGCTCACCCGGCGTAAACGTGGAAACGCTGCGTAGCAAGCCTTCAGGATCGGCTCCCAGTGGGCCGTGGGCAGCACGAGCGCGTCGCCGTCCGCCACGAACACTTTCTCGACGCGATCACCAAAGCCGAGGCGCGCTGCCTCGATGTCGGCCAGCACCTCATCGAGCGCGCGCACGCGGAATTGCTTCTCGATGTACATCGCGCAGTACGTGCAGTGATTCCACGAGCAACCGATGGTCGCTTGCAGGATGTACGCGTCGGCCTCACTGGGCGGGCGAAACAGCGGCTCTTCGTAGCGCATGGCGCGCAGGTCTTAGCACGCGCGCGCCAGAACGGGCAGCTCGCAGCCCAGGGCCTCGGCGATCACCGCCAGGTCGTGATCGCGTTGAGTTGACATGGTGTGGCTCCCGTCGCTGCCGCCCCCTCTGCCCAAGCGCCGCGCATCGGCCTATAACGGAGCCCATGAGCGAACAAAACCAGCAAGTCGTGCTCGCACGGCGGCCGAGCGGTCCGGTCACGCCCGAGGACTTTCGTCTGATCGAGGCTAAGGTCCCCGAGCTCGCAGAAGGCCACGTGCTGGTGCGCAATCAGTTCCTGTCGCTCGATCCGTACATGCGCGGCCGCATGAGCGACGCCAAGTCGTACGCCGCCCCGCAGGCGCTCGACGCGGTGATGGGCGGCGCCACGGTCGGCACGATCGTGCGGTCCAAGCACGCGGGCTTCGCAGCGGGCGACGAGGTCATGTGCATGCTCGGCGGCTGGCAGCTCTACTCCGCGCTCGATGCCAGGCTCGTGCACAAGGTGGACACGCGCCGGGTGCCGCTGTCGGCTTACCTCGGAGCCGTGGGCATGCCGGGTGTCACCGCCTGGTACGGCTTGTTCGAAGTCTGCAAGCCGAAGGCGGGCGAGACCGTGGTCGTGTCAGCTGCAGCAGGAGCCGTCGGCAGCGTGGTCGGGCAGCTCGCGAAGCAGCACGGCTGTCGCGTGATCGGCATCGCGGGCGGCGCCGCCAAGTGCGAGCACGTGGTGCGCGACCTCGGCTTCGACGTCTGTGTCGACTACAAGGCGGGCAACCTACGCGGCGCGCTGGCAGCCGCCGCTCCGAGCGGCGTCGACTGCGTGTTCGAGAATGTCGCGGGCGAAGTGCTCGACGCATCGCTCGCACGGATGAATCCGTTCGGCCGAGTCGCTCTGTGCGGTGCGATCTCGGGCTACAACGGCGAGTCGACCCCGTTGCAAGACGTGCGCTCGCTGCTGATCAATCGGCTGACCGTGCGCGGCTTCATCATCTCCGATCACCTCGAGGTCTGGCCGCGCGCTCTGGCAGATCTCGGCGAGCGCGTGGCAACTGGCAAGCTGAAGTACCGCGAGACCATGGCCGAGGGCCTGGCAAGCGCCCCGCAGGCGTTCATCGGCATGCTCGCGGGCAAGAACCTCGGCAAGCAGCTCGTGAAACTGATCTAGCCGGCACACCCCATGCTTGTATCTCTCCCTATGAAACAACCTCGGCACACTTTGGCACTGTTCACGTTCGTGCTCCTGAGCAGCGCGAGCTGCGGCGGCAGCGACGACACCGCGGTCAAGCATGCCGACGCCGCAACCTTGAGCGGCGGCGATGCTGGCAGCAAGCTCAGCTGCACGCAGCGCGAGCAACGGAGCGGGCAGGCCATTAGCGACGCGCGCGACGCGGCAACACTCGCCTGTACGACCAACGCCGACTGCGAGCAGGTCCCGATCGACACCGACTGTCACTTTGCCTGCGGCGCGCTGATCTCGAAGGCCGACGAGACGAAGTTGCAGGCCGTGATCGCCGAACAGAACGCGACCACGTGCAAGACGTACGCAGCCGACGGCTGCAAGCGCATCGAACCGCCGTGCATCCCGCCGCAAGCATTCGCCTGCGTGAGCGGACGCTGCGCCTCGGTCCCGTACGGGCAAGACGGCGGCAACTAGCGAAAGAGCCCCAGCGATACGTCGAGCGCATCGATCGGAGACCACGTGACGCCCGCGGTCGCGAGCAGGTGGCTGGTTGTCGCTGACACACGCTGGCACAGCCGCTGCCGTTGAATTCCGGCTGAATTCAGCAATCTCGCGTATTGTTGCCTCGGCACGGGACGTGCGTTGCTTTCAGAGCAAGTTCTCAACTCCGAAGAGGTGACCATGTTCGCGCGCTGGATGAGCTTGGGTTGCGTCACGGCATCGATGCTGACGTTCGCGATGGCGTCACAGGCCCAGGCGGAAGCCTGCGCCGCGGATGGCACGTGCCCGGAGGGCTTCATGTGCCAAAGCGCGGGCGTCTCAGACTGCCCGCCGGTCGCCGCCTGCGCGCCGGATGACGCCAAGTGCATGGCCGCGCAGGCGGAGCCCTGCACCCAGAAAGAGATCAAGGCCTGCGTGCCGGCGGACTGCAAGGCGGACACCGATTGCAGCGACGGCATGGTTTGCTACTCGCAGGACATCCAGACCTGCTCGGGTGACTCCGCGACTGCCTGCGCCGAAGGCCAGAAGTGCCCAACCCCCGAGCCGCCCACCTGTACCACCGAGACCAAGCGCAGCTGCGCCCCAAAGTACGTCTTGCCCTGCAAGGCCGCAGCCGACTGCGGCGAGGGCTTCACCTGTGACGACGTCCAGGAGTGCGCGTGCTCGGGCTCGAGCGGCAGCGGCACTGGCGGCAGCACTGGCAGCAGCACTGGCACCCCAGGCGCGGGCAGCTCGACGCCGGGTGCCGATGCCGGCACCAAGGGCGCGGGCGACAAGTTCGCAGCACCTCTACCCCCCGTGGACGGGGGCGCTTCCGAGGCAGTCGATGGTGGAGCCCTGCCCGACCCGCAGTGCTCGTGCACGTCGACGGGCATGAAGCAGTGCGTCGCCAAGGACATCACGTGCACCACCGCAACCGACTGCCCGACGAG
>JADGRF010000186.1 GCA_017881055.1 Sandaracinaceae bacterium | reverse complement strand
GGTTGAACACGGTCAGGCCGCGGTCTTTTCCGTAGAAGGGCACGTGGGAGTGCCCGCATACGATGACCCGCGCGCCGTGCTGCGCCGCCAGTCGCGCGGCGTCGGCGCGAATGTTCGGGCCGTGCACTGCGATGTGCATGAGCAAGAGCTTGAGCGCGCTTTCTCGGCCGGCTCGAATGTCGATCGTGACCGAGTCGGGCATGTCGGTCGCGCGTTCGTCGATGTTGCCGCGCACGGCAATCACCGGCGCGATGCGGGCGAGCTCATCGAGCGCCGTGCGCTCACCGATGTCGCCCGCGTGCAGGATCGCGTCGGGTGCGAGAGCCGCGATGTGCTGCGCGGCCGCGGGATGCGGCTGACCGTGCGTGTCCGCGACGAGCGCGAGCCGCAGCTCGTTGCGGTCGTTGAGCGCAAGGACGGCTTCCCCTTCGACCCAGCGACGCGGTTTGCTTGTTTGCATGCTGTGCGTTCAGAACGGGATGTCGTCGTCGGTGAGCGGTGGGACGTCGTCGGGAGCTTGGAAGCCGCCGCTGCCATCGTCCTCATCGTAGCCGGTGCTGCCGGTGCTGCCGCTGCCGCGCTGTCGCGCCAGCTCGGCTTCGATCGCGGCCATCAGCACGCGCTCCTTGTCGTGCCAGCGCGACTTGGCGGCATCGGCGAGCGTGCGCTGGCAACCGCTGAGATAGAACTCGAGATCGCCTGTGCTGGCTCCCGCAATCGGTTGGCCCTTGCTGCGCCCGTAGGGTGGGAAGATCATCCCGCCGTCGCCGGTCGGAGCTGCCGAGCGGCGCGCTGGAGCGGAAGCATCGGCCACGGCGCCGATCGACAGGTCTCCCAAGACCAAGTTGAAGCCATCACCCGACCGGACCGCGGTGCCGACGCGCACCGTCTCCTTGAAGCCATCGGGCCGGGTGACCAGGACCGTAACGGGAAAGCTCTGAGCATTCATGCGCCGGACATGCCACTGGAGCGTCGTCCTGGCAACTGCGCTCGAGATCAGTAGACGATGAACGTCGACCGTGTTCTTGTTGCCCGCAGTGCGCGAGGCCTTTGCGCCGCGACCGATCCTGCCGGAAAATCGGAAAATCTCCCGGTCGGTCTTCTCCGTGCTCGGCTCCCCGGCGGCGGAAGCGACGACCAGCCAGTTCCCATTGTCACCTGGAAACCAACCGACTGGGGTCGAGCGTTCGACTCCACTCTTGCGGCCGATGGTCGGGGCGTCGCCCTCAGCGTGAGAGCACGATCTGCCCTGTCACAGTGCCGTCGCTGCTGGCGAAGGCCATGTTCAGCGCGCTCGCCTGCACGCAGTAAGGGATCTGATCGCCCGTGCTTACATCGACGATGTCATTGCCCTGCACCACGTACGAGCCCGCGGACATGTCCATCATCGGCACGCTCTGCAGATGGCACGAGCAGTCCGTGGCCGATGCCGAGCACGCGGCGTGTTGGAACACGCCGTTCGACTCGTAGTTGCTCTGGATCGCGGCGCAGCTGCTGCGCAGGTCCACGGTGCTGCTGCCGACCATCGCGCGCAAGCACTCGGCCGTCCACACGGCCTCGGCGTCGATGGACAGCGTGAAGGATTGGCTCAACGTGCCGCCGCTGAACTTCATGGTGGCCGAGGCCTGCGTGTCGAAGCGCCGGACTGCGCCCTTGCATGCGGCCTGATCCGGTTCGAGGCTGGCTCTGAAGCTCGGGTCATAGCACACACTCTCCACGTGCCAGGTGCCGTCGACGGAACCTCCACACGCGTGCAGCGGCTGCTCGCACGTACCACCGCTCACCACGCTGGTCGTGTCGTCACCGCAAGCGCAGGCGGCGACCGCGATGAGCGCTCCGACCAAGAGCTGGCTAGACCACGATGAGCGCACGACACCGGACTTTAGTGGCTGCCGCCGCCGGCGGCAAGACCGTGCCCGCGCTTGGATGGTATCGGCGCGTCGGCGCGTGCTCCAGAGCTGGTAGCTGCGCTGGCCCTCGACGTCGACGTGGAACTCCACGTAGAGGGCCGAGCCGCGCACAGGCAGATGCTCGGACGTGAGCTCCGAAGGGCGGAGGCCGCGGGCTCGCATCTCGCCCATCACGTTGCTCGCGATCTTCCCGAGATACTGCAGATCGTCATCGGGAACCGGCTGCTCGGGTACGTACGTGGTCATCGACAACAAGTAGCCGTGCTCGGACTTGTTCGAGATCACGAGGCGACCATCCGACGGCTCGACGAGGCAACGGGCGATCCTACGGACACTTGCGCGGATCGGTCTCGATGCTCGCAACGTCTGTTGGAACGTCCGCGGAAGAAATCTCGAGCTCGGCGCCATGAACTCGCACTGCGGTCAGTAGAGACGTTAGCTGCGCCAAACGCTGGCCGATGGCAGCGGCCAGCTTCTCGTCGTCGAAGCGAATTCGGTAGGACACCGCGGTGTCGCCGCGATCATTCGTGAAGATGCTCAAGCTGTCTTGGCGCCAATGCATGGCGTTTCGCCACTGCTCCTCGACGGAGAATACCCCCTGCGCATCGACGAGACTGTGGCCCACGAACGCGAACAAAACGGCGGCACCGAGGTTGTATTCGCCGTAGAGCTTGTAGCCCGCTGGAATGGCGGCCCGCACGCAGGCGAGCGGCGCAACCAAGTGGCTGCGTCGCGAGCTGTTCTCCGCGTACCCCACGAGCCAGTCGACCGACGCCAGCGGCTCCGCCTCGAACAGCGCTTGGATTTCCCAGTTGCCGCCGTGCTTGAACGCATCGCGCAGGTAGCGTTCGCCGATCGGATAACGTAGCAGCCAGACATCGGCGTACGCGTTCTCGCTCCGAAGCACGTGCTCCCGCGCGCTCTTGAGCTGCCAGTTCAGATCGCGCTGCCAATAGACCTCGTCGATCGACAGACCCTGCAAGAGGCTCCACGCGAGCTGCTCGTAGAGCATGGCTTCACCTTCGACCAGGCAGCTGTGCGCGAAGCGACCGTCGATCGCGCCCGTGCCGCGCTGCGCGAGGCCTGGTAGGCCGATGTTCTGATCCTGCAGGGCGTGAACCAGCTCGTGCGCAAGCGTGCGCTGCTCGTCGTCGGAAGTCGCGGCGACGCCACGATCAATCAACGTGATCTGTCGCGTGCTCGACGAATAGAACGCCGCGGTGTTCTTGACGTGGTCTTCGATGTTGGCGCTCGTCGAACTGCTCTGCTGGACCGAAAGCAGGCCCAAAAGCTTCAGCGCGCGCGACCACGGGTCCGGCACCGAGGGCGCTTGTGCGCTCGCAGCGGCGTCGCGCTCGCCGCCATCGTCCGCCGCCGCGCCGGCATCGAGGCCGGCGTTTGGCATGGCTTGCTGCTCGAGCTCTTGGCGGTACTGGGTCTCGTCGATCGTGCGTACCGCGGGCAGCAGGCCCTTCGTGCCGCGGACACAAACCACCGCGTCGAGGACGCGCTGCTGGCATTCTCGGTTCCGGACGTCGCAGTTGGCACCTGACAACGCCGTGCACTGCGGCGTGCACGGACGATCGCCGCAGCGCGGAGCGGCATCGCTGCTTCCGCAGGCGCCGAGTACGAGCAGCGTCACCAGCATGCAAGCGCCGGCAGGCGCGCGTCTGGCACTCATGGGCATGCCTCCTCGTCGGAGCCGTCTTTGCATTGTGTGGCGCCGTCGCAGCGCTGACCGTCGTTGATGGTCTCGGCGTTGTCGGCGCACAGAAAATAGCCGCAGTGAGCTTCGTCGGAGCGGTCGATGCAGTCGGGCCACTTGTCGCACTTGCGCTCGGCGGAGACGAGACCCCCCTTTTCGCACTCGTAGTACGAGCAGCCGCGCTCGTCGGAGCCGTTCACGCAGTCTTTGTCGCCGTCACAAACCCAGCGCGCATCGATGATGTGTTTGTCGTCAGTGCAGGTGAACGCGTCCAGACAGTCGTAGAGACAAACCCGAAGCGGGTCCGGCGCCATCTGCGCGTCGATCTCCGGCCAGACGCTGCACGCGACGTTGGCGTAGCAGGACGTGCGACAGCGCTCGACGGCCGTACTGCAGGCGTCGCCGGTCGGCGCGCGGTGGCAGCTTTGGAGCTGCGCCACGTCGTCGTCGCAGCGCTGCGACGCGGAGTCACAGCCGGCAGCGGCAGCGAGCGCCGCCAGCATGCAGACCAACAACGTGCCCGTCAGCTGCGCGGGGGAGGGCGGTTCACGGCGAGCCGTGTAGCAGAAAGGAGGCGCCCGGGGAACCCGCGCGAAACGGCTCTTCTCCGTGCTTGGCGCAGTAGCCCGCGAGTGTTATCAGGACACGGATGCAGCTCCACAGCACTGGGGACCGGTGCGGCGGATGGGTCACGCGTAGTACAGCTGTCGGCGTGGCTGGTTTCGTCTTCCTGTGGATGGTGTCCGTCCCGGGCTGTACGGAGCGAACAAGCCACTCGGCGCGCGATGCCGGCGACACCGTGGATTCGAGCGTTACGGTGGACGCCGACTCGGCGCATGAGGCCGGTGCCCCCCGTGGCGTAGACGCCAGCCAGGTCGGAACGGCGGTCACGGACGCGGGCGCGGGCACGGACGCCGACGCATCCGGCGACACTGGTGTATTCGGCGACGCCGACGCGGCCACGGATGCCAGCGCGGACGCTGCCGTAGACTCCGGTCTGTGCGACGGCGGTACGTGCGCGTGCACACCCGGCAGCGTGCTCTGTGACGGCGACCGGCTTACGACCTGCGACGCACTGGGCGGCGGACCGTTGCCGACAGGTGGAACTGACTGCACGGTCTCACACGCGCGATGCGTGCACGGGCAATGCATGCCTGTCATCTGCCACGGCGAGCACACGTGTATGGACGGATCGGTCTATCGGTGCGCTGACAAGGGCACTGCATGGGTCCTTTTTCTGCCCTGCGATGCGCAAACCGAAGCCTGCGAAGAAGCCGGCGGTGACGCCAGCTGCGTGTTCGCTTGCACGCCGAACCAGGCAGTCTGCGATGGAGATGTGCTGACCACCTGCGAGAACGACGGACGCAGCCTGGCGCCCGGTGGAGTCGACTGCACACTGAGCAGCGAGGTCTGCGATCCCGTCAGCGCCACGTGTGCACCGCAGATCTGCGAGCCTCACACGACGTATTGCAAGAACGGCAATGTCTATCAGTGCGTCCGGGCAGGTGCTGACGAGACCGTCTTTCAGACCTGCATGGCAGGCGAGTTCTGCTCGCAGGACGCCACATCGGCGTACTGCTTGCGGGACGTTTGCACGCCCGGAGGGATCCTCGCGTGCACCAATGGCGGCGTGGTGACCGTCTGCAAAGCTGACGGCTCGGGCCCAGATCCCGTTGAAATCGATTGCAGCGCGCTCGATGAGATTTGTGGGAGCAACGGATGCTGGCGGTGCGGTACCGAGCAGTACCGCAGCGGGAATACCTGCCTCGATGACGTGTGCCCTCAGGGCCAGGCCACATGCGGCCAGAATCGCATCACCACGTGCGCCGTGGACGGTTCGGGTTTCCCGGCCGGAGGTACCGACTGCGCGGCAACGAACCTGGTCTGCGATGCTTCGCTGCAGTGCGCTAGTGAAGCGCTCGATACGCTTGGGACTCCGTCGTCGTGCGCCTCACCGCAGACTGTCGCCAATTCCGCCGAGCTGTATCAAGCGACTTCCGATCGCCACCTGACGCAGATTGAGATGTATTTCGGCTTGATCGGAGCAGGTTCCGTGACGTGGTTCGTCTACGAGTCCAAGGACAGGATCAACTTCTCGCAGATCTTCCAACTCACCGTGCCTGCGAGCGGCAACGGCAGCCTTGTTCTCATGGACAGCGGAACGATCTCGGTGCCACTCGCCGCCGGCAACCGATACCTCATCGGTGTGAGTAGCCCGCAAGGCTTCACCCTTTGTGCGGCGGAGGACGACCAAGGAATCCTGATGACCAGCTTCGGACGACACTGGAGCCACGAGGATGTCTACAACTTTGGCGCGCACGGAATTCTGGCGTATCCGACGCTCCCCGCACAACACATGTTCCAGTCGCTTGTCACCAGGCCTTGAACCAGTGCTCATGCTGCCAGATCGAACTTCCATGTCTCGCCGACAGCTACTCACCGGTTGTTTGCTCGTGCTGTGTGCGTGCACGAGCTCTGCGGACCGCAGCCGGATGGATGCAGGCCCTCACGATGCAAACCACCATGACGCGGGCCACGGTGACACAGCTCGCGACGCGGGAATTGTTGGAACAGGCGGCACCGGAACCGACACGGGGCGCGCGGGCCGCGGCGGCTCGGGCGGCGCCGGTGGACACGCGGGCGGTGCAGGCAACGACGGCTCAACCCCAGACGCTACACGGATTCCAGCTGACGCGAGTCCGCCCGACGCCGGCCCTGGCGACGATGCGGGCCACGGCGACGCAGGAACCACGCCGCCCTACGTCGGGTGTCACGCTCCGGTCACCTCTACGAGGACCACACGTTCTTGCCCAAAGGGTAAGCCGGTCGCGCTGAAGCTGACGTCGATGTTGGCCAAGGCGGGAGGATATTTCCCTTTGTTCGTGACGTACGCGCCGCACGACGCCCGAAATCGATTGTTCGTCGTCTACCAGACCGGCGAGATTTTGATCCTCGAAAACGGCCGCTTCGCGAGCACGGCTTTTCTCGATCTCTCCGCAAGTGTGTATATCGGCGATGGGGTCGGCGAGGCCGGTTTGCTCGGAATGGCGTTCGATCCCGACTACGAGGTGACGGGGCGGTTCTGGGTAAATTACACCGCGCCCTCGGCCACCACGGCGATTACTCCTCGGACCATAGTCGAGTCGTACCGAGTCTCCGCTAACCCGGATGTCGCGGACCCGACCACGCGATTGCCGCTGCTGGCATTCGATCAGCCGGAGGCCAATCACAACGGCGGCATGCTCGCGTTCGGTCCGGACAATTGTCTGTATATCGGTACGGGTGACGGTGGCGGCGAAGGCGACCTCCATGCGTCTCCTCAGTGTCCGAACGGCAACGGACAATGCCTCGACACCGAGCTTGGCAAGATCCTCCGCATCGACGTCGATCATCCAGACGTCGGCGCACCGGGCAACCTCGTGAGTGCTGGCGTTCCGCACATCTGGGACTACGGGCTACGCAACCCTTGGCGCTTCAGCTTCGACCGCGCCACGGGCGATCTGTACATCGGCGATGTTGGACAGGACGCGTGGGAAGAGATCGACATCGAGCCGCAGGGTGTGGGTCTTCATAACTACGGGTGGCGTGTCACGGAGGGCAAACACTGCGCGACGGGCGCGGGCAGCACGTCCGGCTCTTGTACCGATCACGGCGTCGATTTCCCGTACACGGATTTCACCCTGCCGGTGTACGACTATCCGCATACCGACGCGCCCAATAGCCCCGGTGCCGACAGCATCATCGGCGGCTACGTGTACCGCGGCGCCAATATCCCGTCGCTCAACGGCTACTACGTGTACGCCGATTTTGGCTCGAGCTTGATCTGGGCCGTGGCGTGGAGCGGCAGCGACGTCTGTGGCCCGCCCATTCCGATGCTGTACATGGCGAATCCAACCTCGTTCGGTGAAGACGCCGACGGCGAGCTGTACGTCACCTCGTTCAGCGGCGGGATCGCGCGAATCGACGCGAGGTGATTGCGAGCACCCTGCACTGGCGGCCCCCGCGTCGCCGCGCCACACTCGAGCTAGGCACAGGGGGTTCCATGCGCGGGTCGATTCGTCTGGCGTTCTTCGCGGTTCTGTTCGTTTGCAGCTGCGGCGATGACGCGGCTCCGAATGGCACCGCACACGACGGGGGCCAGTCCGGCGCGTCTGCGCACGACGCGCAGGTGAAGGACGCGTCGGTGGCGACGCGGCACGATGTGGATGCGGCAACGTGTACCGGCAGTGCGCCAGCGTGCTTCGGCGCGAACCTGCATGCCTGTTGCGGCAACGATCCCAACGGAGTCGCGACGTGCAAAGACGGTGCTTGGATGTGCTTTGGCGTGGCCGCTCCGGGCTGCAGCGGCGACCCGTGCGTTCATCTCGGCGGCAACGACGCCGGACAGGACGACGCGGGCAACGGGTGCGCAGGTAGCGCGCCGCTCTGCTTCGGAAACGACGTGCACGCCAAGTGCGGGAGAGACCCCGCAGGTCAAGCGATGTGCCAGAGCGGCAAGTGGCTGTGCTTCGGCGTGCCTGCGCCGGGCTGCAACGGCATCACCGGGCCTTGAAGCGTTGCCACACGGCTCGCGCTGAGCTTCATCCGAGCGTGCCAGCTGTCAGATATCGAATCGCCACCCGCAGCAACACCGGCTGTACGGCCGGCCAATCTTCGTGCGCGAGGACGATCGATCTCGCGCGGGCGAGCTCGCATGCATAGAGTCGCGCGCTATGCAGAGCGCCAAACACTCTCCAACATCGAGCACGCGGTACACGTCACCCGCGCCTGATGCCGTCGCGCACGTCACACGCGTGCGTGCCGAGCACATCCCTGCGCTCGCGTCGCTGCTGGCTCGGGCCTTCGACGTCGATCCGGCGTACCGCTATTTGTTTCCGCAACCGAGCCGGCGCATCGCCGGGCTGACGGACTTCTTTGCGCGCAATCTCGCGACCCATCTGCCGGCAGCGTGCAGCCACGCGCTCGTGGTGGCAGCTGACGCGGCGGCCACGGTCACGCTGCGGCCGCCCGCTGGCCTACACATCTCGGCGCTCACCATGTTGCGCCGCGGTCTTCTTCCGTTTGCGCTCGCCCATGGACCTGCCGCGGTGAAGCGCTTGTTCTGGCTCAAGGACACCTACGACGCGCTCGAGCGCGAAGCGTCGCACGGCCAACCGCACTGGTACGTGCACATGATGGTCGTGCGACCGGATCTGCAGGGGCAGGGTCACGGCTCACGCTTGCTCGCGCAGGTGCTGGCACAAACCTCCGATCGCGACCCGCACGTGCCGACGGTGCTGACCACGCACCTTCCCGAGAATTTGGTGTTCTACCAGCGCGCGGGCTTCGTGACCGCCGGGCAGCGCACGCTCACGCCGCCGGATGGCCGCCCGTACACGGTGTGGTGGATGACTCAGGAGCGAGCAGCCGGGCGAACATATTGATCCCAGCCGTGCAGCGCGCTCAAAGCGCGCCCGCTCAGTTATGCAGCACCGTGCCGCCACCCGTCGCAATCCACAGCTTGCTGTAGCTTCCGGCCACGCCGTTGAAGTTCGCGCTGGATACGCTCTGCGTGCACGCGGTCCAGTGCGTGCCGTTCCAGTAGTCGATTTGGCCGCTGTCACCGACGGCCCACACCGCGTTGCTGTTCGAGCCCCACACGCTCTCGAGATAGCCGCCGCCGCCGGCACCCGGTGCGTTGGAAGCTGTCCAGGCGGTGCCGTTGTAGTGGGCCGACGTGCCCTTGCTGTAGCCCACGGCCCAGATGTCGGTCGAGGTCGAGGCCCAGATCGCGGTTCGGTAGTCAGCGCCGTTGGTCGACGCTTCGGGCGACCACGCGCTGCCGTTCCAGTGCTGTACGGCATACGTGGTGCCGGATGTTTCGCCGGTGTCGTTGACGGCCCAGACGTTCGAGGGCGAGCGTCCCCATAGGCCGCGCAGTGTACCGACCGAGTTGGTCGGGCCGCCCGCGTTGCTCTCGTCCACCCACGCTGGCTGTTGCGCGGTGCCGTCGTAGTAGAACATCGCGCCGTTGGCGCCGCTGACGAGGTACTGGTTGGAGCTCTGCATCCAGAGGCCGCGCAGATCCTTGGAGGTAGGATTTGTGAGCGCGGTCCAGGTGCTGTTCAGGTACTGGTAGATCGCGCCGCCCTTGCCGACGGCGATCGCGCTGCCGGTGCCCACGCAGCGCACGGCGTACAGCTCGCCCATGCCCGGTAAGACCGTGGTGGTCCAGACCTGGCCGTTGTAGACGCTGGCCACGGCTTGGCTGTTGCCGTTGGCGCCGACCGCGACCACGAACGTGTCGGTCGAGCCGTACGCTGCCACGGAGTTGAGTCGGACGGCGTTGGGCACGGTCATGCTGGTCAAGGTGCCGAGCGCCTGGTTGCAGCTGACTCCGCTTCCTGCGTCGGGCGCCATGCCGGCGTCGGTGGCTGCCATGCCAGCGTCGGTGGTCGTGCTCCCGTCCGGAGTGCTGCTCGCGTCGCTGCCCGAGGCAGCATCGCCCAAGAGGCCCGAGTCACCGGCGCCCGCTTCGTTGCTGCCCGAGTCCGTGCCCGCGTCGACGCCGCAAACACAGCTGGTGTACCCGCGACCGTCCGCCATGCAGGTGCGCGAGCCGATCGCGCCGTTCGGTTGGCACTGGCAGACCGACTCTACGTCCGGCACGCAGACCACGCCCGAGTCGGCTTGGTCGCAGTACGGATAGCTGCCGCCCGCGGCGGCGGGGCTGTACGAGAGTGAGAGCGGCACGTCGCCGAGCTGGCAAGCCGTGGCGCTGGCGGGCGCGCAGCAATCGGCGTCGATGCTGACGCAGTACGGCGTGTCGCTGCACGAGTAGCTGATGTAGCGCGGGAACGCGGGATTCTTGCACTTGGCCGAACCTTGGGCCGCGCTGCCGATCACCCAGCCGCTGGTCTTTCCGCACGAGCTCTGCGTCGGCACGACGGCCAGCGTGGAGAAGTGTGAGAGCAAGACGCCGTCACCCGAGGCGTTCAGAGGCAGGCCATCGCCCCCGCTCTTCTGCGCGACCGAGTGGAAGTCGAGCACGATCACGTCCTGCGTCGAGGGGCGCACCACGATCGGATCCTTGAACGTGCTGCCGTCCGGCTCGAGCTTGATGACCTCGGCGAACTGCGTGGTCGGCCAACCGATGTCGCTGGCCGCCACCGGCGTGAGCACGATAGCTTTGCCGCTCGCCGTCTTCGGAAACTCGAAGTCCACGATCATGCCGGTCTTGCCGACCACGCGGACCGAGCCGCCTGCCTTCGGCACCGTGTACGAGACCTTCTTGCCAGGCGCCCCTGTGACCTTGCCGCCGTCCATGGCAAGCCCCGAATCGCTGGCGCTCTTGCCGCTATCGGCGGCGGCGCTGGAGCCGTCCCGCCCACCATCACTGGCGTCTTTGCTCGAGCTCGTGCAGGCGAAAAGGGCAAAGGCGCAGATCAACGGCAAGCGTGAGCGGTACGCGTGGTGCATGGCAAAGTCTTCCTAAAGCAAGGCGGGGCCGCCGAGGAAGGTGGCCCACGGTGGTTCCCGAACACTACCGTCGTCGGGGGGCGTCAGACAACGGTGGTCGGCGCCGGCTCACGAGTGCACCCGAGCTCGATCACGTTCTCCAACCTGTGTTTCGCGTCGAGGGCGCTGTGCGTCAGCGCGCGCGCGAGCGACGTCGATGACAGACGATACCAAGCGCGCCCAAGAAGATGAGCTGTGCGAGCGGCGAGCCGCCAGACGCGCCAGGGTTCGCGACCGCGCACAGCTTGAAGCCCATGCCGTTGTCGCCGCTGCCCATGCCGCCGTCGCCCTGCTGCTGATTGCCGTTGGAGCCGAACGAGCCGCCTGGGCCGCCTGGACCACCCGCGCCACCGACGCCGCCGTTGCTGCCCGGTGCGCCGCCGCCGTTGTTGCCTTGCGGATTGGCGCCGCCGTTCTGCTGGCCGATTCGCAGCGGATTGCAGAAGCCCGAGCCATTCGGCGTGAGGCTGCACGCGAGGCCGGTGGCGCAGTCGCTGTCCTTGGTGCAGACCGTCTGCACGAGGTTGCAGCGACCCGAGGGCTCGCACGTGTTCATGGGCTGTGTGGGCGCGCCGCCGTCGTCTCCGCTCGCATTCGGGTCCACGGGCAAGCCGCCGGGATTCTGGCAAGGACTGCCTCCGCTAGGCGGCAGCTCGCACGTGAACCCGCCGCCGCAGTCAGCTGCAAGCGCGCACGGCAGATCGAACTTGTATGCGCACTGCTCGATCTTCACCTGCAAGCAGCCGCCGCCACTCGGATTGGGCGAGCCGCTGCACTGCATCATGCTGTGACACACCGTGCCGCTGGGACAGTCCTTGTCCGTAGTGCAGCTCGGCAGCTGGCACTGCGCAGAGATGTGGTCCGGCGACGCCATCGTCGCGCAAACCAAGCTCTTCGCGCAGTCGCTGTCAGCTGTACACTGCTGCTGCGCGTAGACGCGCGCTGCTCCACTGATCAGGCACAACACAAAGCTCATCGACGCCAACGAGAACGAACTTCCAAGCTTCATCGAGCCTCCTGCGCAATCGCGCGCCTCATCCAGACTAGGGCGCGATGCGTCGGCATTTCAATGCAAGCGCATGCCGGGTGCTGTGCGCCTCGGGCGCACGCCTACAGGCGATTTCATCCCACGACACGCGTGAGCTCGTGCTCCGCGCGTGACCTCACGGCACGCCGAAGAGGGCGCGACTGAGAAGCCCCAAGCCGACGCTCGCGCCGTTGGCGACGAAGGACCAGAGCAGAGTGCGCTTGCGGCCCCGAGCGCTGAAGTAGGCGGCTTCGACCAGCCACGCGAAGCACTCGGCCGTCACGCTCTTCGTCAGGTAGCTCGCGTGCCAATACGGACCGAACAAGCCGAACCACACCACGGGATGGGTCAGCGCGCTCGCGGTGAACGCCTCGAGCGTGCTGCACGCGAACGCGCGGCGATAGATCGGCACTTCCACGAGCTGCGTGAACGCGAACGCGCGCAGCCACGGTCCAAGCGCGAAAAGAGCGCTGGTCATCCGGCGCGCGACAGCGGTCTTCGTTCGAGCGCGAGCAGCGCGAGCATGCCGAGCTCGAGCGGTCCGTGGAAGGTCGCAAGCCGCACGTAGCCGTCGTATGCCGCGTGTACGTCTCGTGCCGCGAGGCACCACACGCCGACCAGCAGCGCCGCGCTCACGGCAAGCACGGGTGTTCCGAGGTCGCGCGTGAGCGCGCGGTAGCTGCCGGCAAACGAACGCAGACCGGACTGCTTGCGGTCGGCCTCGGGGATCAAGCGTAGCCAGATCGCGTAGTGCAACGACTGTGCGAACGCGAAGAAGAGCACGCAGCGGAGTGCCCAGGTTGGATGGAGCGCGGGGCTCGCGAGCGAAAAGCGTGTCACCCAGCCGTTGGCGTCGAGCGCAAAACGGCTCGGAGAGAGCGCGCCGCTGCGTGTCAGCCACGGCTCGAGCACACCGCTCGCGATCAGCGCTGCCGCGAGAGCAAACAGGAGCAGCATGGGCATGAGCTCGCGCGCGGGTTTACGAGCCCAGAGCGCCCACACGCCAAGCGCAATCAGGTTGTGCGCGTGCGCAAACCAGAGCTCGGCGCGGCCGCCGCTGCGTTGCGCGAAGATGCCGGCGGTCGCACAGGTCAGCGCGACGAGCACGCGCGGCGCAAGCGGGGCCCTCGCGCAGAGCGCCGCGCTGGCCACGGCGAAGAGGCCCCAGCGCAGCTCCGGTGAAGCGATCGCGAGCAGCAGCCAAGGCAAGACGAAGATACGCAGCTCCGCACGCGCTGCGAGCTTCTGCCTTACGACCAAGTAACGAACATCCGATACGAGGTGCGGTACGCCTAGCACGAGCGGACCGAGCGTGAGCAATGACAGTGGCGCGGTCAGCGCGCAGCCGAACGCCACGAGCACGCTGAGCGCTCCGTACCACGCGCTGCGGCGCGACCGTTCACCGAGGGCTGGGCGCGCCAGTGGGAACGCTGCGCGCAGCACGCGGGCGCGCACGGCGTCGAGCGGCGCGAGCGCGCGCAGCACGACCGTGGGCAGAGCCGCGATCATGCCGAGCGCGAGCGACGACGCAGCAGCGAGAGCACGACGCCGACGCTGGCAGCCAATAAGAACGAGCCGCCTTCCGCAGCGAGCCCGCGCGGCGAAACGGAGCAGCTCGAGCTGCTCTTCTTCGCAGGCGGGGCGCCGCTTGCGCCGGCGTCTTTGGCGGTCTGTCCTGCGTCAGCTGCGCCGTGGCCTGCAGCGGCGTCGTTGCCCGCGCTGCCCGCGCCGCCCGCGCTGCCCGCGCTGCCCGCGCCGCCCGCGCCGC
>JADGRF010000002.1 GCA_017881055.1 Sandaracinaceae bacterium | reverse complement strand
TGAGTTTGCACGGTCGATCGAACGCATAGTTCTCGTGGACGGCGCGAAACTCGCCGAGTTGATGATCGACTACGAGGTGGGCGTGACCATGCGACCCGTTCGGGTTCCGAAGATCGACACCGACTACTTTGACGAACAGTGAGGCGGGCTAACCAGCTGATTGCAGCTGACGAAGGCCCGCCGGAGCTCGAGGAAAGCTCACCGTACGCGGCCCCGCGACGTTGTGATAAACGCAAGGACGTCGCACGCTCGAAGAAGGAACTCCATGAGCACTGTGCACCCAGTGATTGCGTCGTACCTGGCGGAGATGTCTCAGAGAACGGGCTACGGAGTCGGGGTTGGCCAACGAAGCCTCTGCCGATCGCGTCAGCTGCCACCACGCGAGGGCTCGGGGTGGGTTTCCGCGCCGCAGCCGGGGGTGCGACGCAAACCCATCCCGGGTGGTCCGAACGCGGCGCTGGCCGAGCACCCCTTCCGGTCCCAGTCTGTCACTACCGGCGCTCAAAAAGCGGCGAGGCGCGGAACCTCGATCCCCACCACGACAGCACGCCCGGCGAGCACGGGAACCCACCCCGAGCCCGTTCGGTCGCGCCGGCGCAGATGATGCTGGCGGACCGGCGTCACGACGCTTGCTAGCTCCAGTCCTCCAACTCGAGGCCTTGATAGCGAACGAAGTCGCTCGTGTTTCGCGTCACGAGAATCAGTCCGTTGACTTGGGCGATGGCGGCGATCTGCCCGTCCACGAACGGACTGGGAGTGCCCTCGGGCTCGAGGCGCGCTCGTTCGATTGCGTGCCGGGTTGCGGAGGCGTCGTCGTAGGGAAGTATGGTGAACGCAGCGCGAACCACGTTCGTGAGGTAGTCCTCGAGCGCGGTGCGTCGCTTGCCGCGTGGCATGCGCTCACAGCCGTACTTGAGCTCGTGCCACACCGGGGCGGCGATCGCGCACTGCTCATCGTGCCGTCGCAACTTCTCGACCACCGCAGTGATTGGCTTCTTCGAGATGGGAACGGAGACGATGTTCGTATCCAGCAGGTAGCGCAGCGTCACAGGGCGACCTTGCGACCCGTCGAGCGGTCTCGGACTTTCTCTGCGAACGTCTTCTCCAAGCCGACCTCGGAGAGTCGGTGAGTCTTCAGAAACTGGTTGTAGACCGTGCGGAAGTTGCCTCGTTCGGTGCGAAGCCGCGCGTATTCCTCGACGGACACCACCACCGCCACCGCCTTGCCTCGTCGGGTAAGCTCGACCTCGGCGCCGGCTTCGACCTCGTCGAGAATCGACGGGAGCTGAGCACGTGCCTCGGCCACGGAGTACTTTCGAGACATGGCCAAAGTGTACATCATGATGTACATGAGCGCAAAGGCGAGACGCTAAGCGCAAAGTGCGCCGCTCACGGTCACAGCCGTGATCGGCCCGAGCACACCAGAGCCGGGCGTCGGAGCCAGCGAGTTGGACGCGTACGCGGTCAACCTTGCGCAGCTCCATCGACCGCGCCTGATCAGCCCGCCGCGCCAAGCCCCGAGCACGATCTTGCCGAGCCGGGATCGGCCGGCGTACGACGGGACCGGCAAGCGGATGTTGGTCGTCGCCGCGTATCGGCACAGGTATGCCGAAGCGTTGCTGGTCACACCGTGTCGAGGCGCCGTCAGCTGCAAACAGGCGATCGTGCAGCCGCTGCTACAGACCCCGCTCGACACACGCTATGCGCGATGGTCGCCAGATTTTCAGAGCGTGATCGTCGCCGGCGAGCACGATCTCTACGTGGTGCCAGTGGCCGCAGATGTCGTCGGCGCGCCGGTTCAGATCAGCGATCGCTTTGCAGGTCACGTCAATCTCTACGTGCCGCCCGGGGGAACAACCTTCGCCGCCGTTTGTGTTGGTGGCTCGTGACAGCGCGCTCGCCTTCCGCACGCGCGCGCCCGAGAGCCCGCGGCCCAGCGGGCTGGCGATTGCAGACGTAGCGAGTACGCTCGCCGGCGGCGCGGCCGTCGTGCACGACGTGCAAGGACTTTTGCCGTGGTCGAGCGGCGACGCTGCCGACGCGGTTGGCGACATGGTGGCTTCCCCGGATGGGAGCTTCCTCGTAGTCGCTTTGACGTCGGCGCGCGGTACGATGCAGCACATCGCGAGCCTCGACGTCACGAAGTGGCTTGCGGATCCGAGCGTCGTGCCCGTGCGGCTTGGACCGTCGACGCCTGACTACGCGCTGAGGCTCGCCTCGGGTGGCGCGCGCTTTTGGCTCGAGGCCGGCCACCAATTCAGCGCAAGCAGTCAGCACACCGGCTCGGTCTCATACCGCTGGGATGGCAGCGATCCGATCTGGCTCAGCGATCGCTGGCCGGATTTCAAACACGTAGCCACCTGCGGTGCATACGCGATCACCGATCTCACAGACGTGCAGCTGCCGCTTCAGCTGTTGCAGGTGACTTCGCCGAGCTCACTCATGCTGCAGTCGATCACCGGCGCCCACGACGCGCTGTTCTGGGATGGCTTCTCGAAAGACTGTCGAGTAGCACGCAGGAGTCGCTGCGCGAGCGTTTCGCAGATCGGGCTGTCGACGCTGCGGCTCTGCGCAGTTGAAGCCCCGACGGCACGCTCTGGCACGAGTCGCAGCCCCCTGGATCTGGATCACGCTGGGGACTGCAAAGGCACGTCGAGCTCACCGCGGTCCATGCGCCCCGGCCCGACGCGCTCGACTGTCCCGCGCTGGCACGAGCTATGCGTCCCGATCAGTTCATGGACCCTCACAGCAAGCACTTCTGGTTACCAGCCTTGGTCGTCGCCCTGGCGCTGAGCGCGTGCGACCATGCCAAGAGCGCGAGTGCGGCGGATGCGGCCGCGAACACACTGCCGGATGCGGCCGCCCCGGACCCGCGCACCGGCCCGCTGGCGAAGCTCGAAGAGAGCAAGCTCGCCTGGGAAGCTCTGAAGGCCAAACAGGGCGATACCTACTGGTACCAGGAGCAGAACTGCCCCCCGAGCAGCACAGGCGGCACCGCCACGCAGGTGCAGGTGCAGGGCAGTGTCGTGCAGAGCGCGCTGCCAAGTTCGCTCACTCGCGCTCAGTGCGACGCGCCGGACGCCGTCTCTCGCTACGAGGACTTCGTGGGCAAAACGCTCGACGCGCTCTATGTGCAGTGCCACGACCTGCTGAGCCGTCCGTTTGCGATGACGGATGCGGGCCCCGATACCTTCGTGCTCACGACCGACGCACAGGGCGTGCTCAAGACCTGTTCGCGAACGGCGACACAGTGCCAGGGCGCCTGCGACGAGGGCTTCCATCTGGCTGGCTGGGGATTCGGCATGCCGCCCGCCGCAGGCCCCGCCGCCTGCGAGGTCGGGGGCCAGGTCTATCCGTCGGGCACGGCCAACGTCCCCGATCCACGCAGCTGCAACAAGTGCTCGTGTGTGGACGGCGCGCTCAGCGGCTGCACCAAGATCAGCTGCCCGGTCGTGTGTCCGGGTGGCACCACCTACGGCACGAGTTGCTCCAGCTGCGGCCCCACCGACGCCTGCGCGACGGTGCGGCTGGGATGCTTGCCGGCGTGCGGCGTCGACGCCGACTGCACCGACGTCACCCTGCACTCGTGCCAGGCCGGCGTGTGCCGCAGCCTGTGTGGCTAGGCACCCTGGTTAATGTACGAAAGCCGGGAAGTCGCTGCGCGCGCTGATCGCCGCGCACCTCGGCTGGGTGCAAGATCATCGTGGCCTTGCCGCGTTTCTGTTCTCCACCCTCCCGGACGAAGTGGCGCAGGAAGCAACCGCGCAGCTCGGCACGCTCAACGCGGCCTTCCACGTGGCGCTCGACAGCTGCTACGCCGCCGCCATCGAGCAGGGACTGATGGCGCCGCTCCAACGTCAGCTGGCGCATGCCATCTGCATCGGCCCCGCCCAGGAGTATTGCCGCCAGTGGATCCGCGGCAATGCCACGAGGCCCCCTCGCGAAGTTTCGCAGACGATCGCCAACGCCTCACTCGCTG
>JADGRF010000017.1 GCA_017881055.1 Sandaracinaceae bacterium | reverse complement strand
TCCGACGAGTTCATCCAAAGCTCGGTCGGGCCCGTCTTGTAGATCGCGCACACCTCGGTCTCAACGCCGGGCTCGAGGTGCTTTTGCACCTGATAGATGCCGTCGTAGTCGGCTGGATCCATCTTGACTGCGTCGCATCCGGTCGCAGCTGCATCGAGCGCTGATTGCACCGCGTGTGGGAGCTGATTCTTGAGCTCGGTCGTCACGGCAGTGCTGACGTCCGGGGCGCTCGGTGAGGTTCCATTGGCACCGGTCGCGCCCTTCGCACCATCGGCACCCTTGGCGCCAACTGTACCGTTCGTGCCGTCGGCACCAACAGCACCATCCGCACCATCCGCGCCGGGCTTGCCATCTGTTCCCGCACACGCGCCGAGCAGTGCCAGCGCGCTGATACACATCGCCAACCAGATCTTCTTCACGATAAGTAACCCTCCATCGTTCGCAGAACGATTCCCCCCCGGATAGGCACATTCCCCCCGGTCAAACTGGCATCGCTCCACTGCCGGAACGCACTCATTCCCCTCCGGTAATAGGGGCAGCAAGAATCCAAAACCCGCACCGAACGCCGCTGTGCGACCGTTGCAACGCCCGACGCCCTATACCACAGCCAAACGGAGTCACAATAGTCATTAAGCCGAATTGCTGGCCCGGCAGCCTTGTCACCCGCATCGCCGACAGCCACGTTCGTGCCCGCATCGTGGCCGAATGCCCCCACGACCGCTAACCACAGCGAGCATCCACACGATCGTCTTGCCGGCACCGCAGGGCAGCACGACGACGCCGTGCCCTGCCGCCTGCGCGAACGCTGCCGCCGCCTGCTCTTGGTACGGATAAGGCGTGAAGCGATCGCCACGCAGCCCGACGGTAAGCGGCGCGCCGGGCTTGAGTCCTGCAAGATCGGCCACGGGAAAACCGATCTTGAGCAGCGCCTGCTTGATCGCGCCACGGTTGCGCGTCTCGATGAAGAAGCCATCCGGGCACGGTGAAAGCATCTGCGCGACGCGCTTGTCACCGGCCAAGCGCTCACGCACGACCGCATCGCGCACCGCAGCCGAGCGTCGTCGTCGCGACTCTCATGCAGTGAGCACAGCCCGTAGCGCGCGATACAGTCTCGCACCTCATGCTCGAGTTGTCCGGGCAACTCGAAGCGACTCACGCTCCGAGGCGCGTCCAAGATGTCCCCAGCGCTCATGCCAGTCGCTGCGGCGTTCCACACGACAGCTCGCCGATGCGACAGGTAATGCAGGTGCTCGAGCGACTTCTCGATATCCGCAAAGCGGGACAGTGGCTCGCGCGTGCGCCCATAGTCTTCCGCAGCAGGAGATGGGTGAGCTGAGACACAGAGAGCCTGTTATCCGCGAGTGGAATGCCCTGCGATTGCCTCGGCGCTCTCGCTCATAGGAACTTTGGCTCATCCGGCTTTCAGTGGGCAGTCTTCGCCGGATAGAGGTCGAGTCCACCGCAGCGGAAGAGTACGGCGATCCGAAAGTTCTCGAAGCTGCGGTAGCCAAAGGCACGCTTCTGCAGCAGTCGCACGACGGAGTTGATCGACTCGCTCGCCGCGTTGGTGATGCGATGCGTAAAGTACGTCAGCACGTTGGGTAGGTGGCTCTTGATCGTGCGCGCCACTGCCAAGACGGGCGAGAGGCGAGAGCGGATGGCCCACGCGTACCAGCCTCGCCACCACGTCGTGGCTGCGCGTAGTGACGTGCAGTCCCACAGTCCGCGCAGCAGCTCCTTGAGCGACCAGGCACGCGCGGTCTTGAGGCCGGCGTTGCGCATACGCACCAGCTTCTGCCGAACGTCTTGGTCGATGCGCTCGGTCGCGTACAGCAGCTCGTACTTGGTGCCGACCAAGCGGTCGTCGTCTTCGGCGCGCAGCTGACGATTCTCTGTGCGGCGCACTTGGTCGAGCGCCTTGTTCATGTGGCGGCCGGCACAAACACCATCAAGTCTGCCAGCCACCCCCCAGCCCCACGTCACCCCCGCGCGCA
Source organism: Sandaracinaceae bacterium (assembly GCA_017881055.1). Classification (GTDB taxonomy): domain Bacteria; phylum Myxococcota_A; class Polyangia; order Polyangiales; family JAFGIB01; genus JADGRF01. Next base: position 2,480 of record JADGRF010000017.1, on the reverse strand, counting down.
GCTACCCCCCGGCGGCGGCAGCACTCCGCCCTACTCCACGTCTTTCGGCACCACCAGATCGCAGCACAGCACGTAGCTCTGCCCGAGCTCGTTGGGCACGAGGCGACTCATGGTGATGCAGAAGCTTCCAGTGGCGCCCGAGATGTAGGGCTCGGAGGTGTAGCGTTCGAGGCCCGCGTGCAGCGCGAGAAAATAGGGCTTGAGCGATTGATCCACGCCGCGCACCGAGGGATGGAACAGCACCTTCTGCGACTCGCCCATGCGGTGCACGGTGTCGGTGATTTGCACGCCGCGCTCGTCGAGCACGTAGAGCGCCTCGATGAACGGCGTGCGTCCCAGCGCGTCGCGCAAGAGCACCTGGAACTCGGTTTCGGCCGCGGACTTGAGCTGCGTGACGAGCACGCGCAAGGCCTGCTCGCTGCGTTTGCGCCGCGCGCGACGTTCGTTCAAGCGGCGCGTCGCGCTCGCGCGAAACTGATCACCCGCCGAGCGCAGACGATCTTCGTCGCACAAGGGGCCGCGGGCACGTACGTCGATCGGCCGACCGAAGTAGAAGCCCTGGAAGAGATCGCAACCCAGCGCCAGGCCGGCCCGCACGTCGGGCTCGTCTTCCACGCCTTCGGCGATGGCCAGCGCGCCGATCTGGTGGGCGAGCGCGAGCAACGAGCGGAACACCTCGCGCCGGTGGTAGCTGCTGTGCATGCCGTGCACCAGCACGCGATCGATCTTCAAGATGTCCGGCTGCAAGCGCGGTATGCGTTCGAGGTTCGAGTGCCCGGTGCCCACGTCGTCGAGCGCGATCAGAAAGCCGATGCGTCGCGCCGTGGCGCAGAACTCTTCGAGCGGACCGCTGTCGGCCACCGCCGACTCGAGAATCTCGAGCGCGATCCGACGCGGAGCAACTTCGGCTTGCTTCACCTCGTCGTGCAAGCGCTCGGCGCCGCGTGCACCTTCCAGCACGAGCGCCATGTCCGTGTTCAACGAAAGCACGGGCTGCACCGCCAGCGGACCGAGTGAGCTGAACGCAGTGAGCGCCGCGCGACGACAGTGTTGCTCGAGTTCGGTTTGATAGCCGCTGCGCGAAGCCTCGCGAAACAGATCGCCGGGGGAGCGCAGCTTACCGCCCGCGTCGATGCCACGCGCCAACGCTTCGACGAGGCGCACCTGGCGCTGTCGCACCGACACGATGGGCTGCAGAAACGCCACCACAGTCGCAAGGTCGGCCGAGATCGCTTCGGCGCGCTGTGCTACTCGATCTTGTGGGCGTGGCGGTACGTGAGCCAAATGCTGCCCGCCGAGGATGACAAATCTCCGCAGGCCTCTGCAAGGTCTCGGACCTACAACGCAGCAGTTACAGTGACAGCATCTCCCGGGAAACACGGGGGAAACGTCAGCTGGCTCGCCCAGCTATCACGCGTGCGTCACGCAGCTTCGGGCGTAGCGATGTTCTGGATGTACTTGGCGTTGTCGGCCTGCCAGCGCGCAATGGTGCCGGCATCGACGCCACTCCACGGGTGGAAGCTGGGCCGGAAGTAGCTGAAAAACGTGGGGCCCAGGCCCGTGATCAGACCTTTGCTGCCGAACAGGTACCACAAGCCCTTGAGCGTATCGGTCGTCAGCAGCTTCTTGTCTTTGTGCAGCAAGACGATCGTGTTCACGAACGCAGCGCCCAAGATCAGCGCCCATGCGCCGATCAAGATAGTGACGCGATCGAAGTAGCCGCCACCGAGTTGTTTGTAGATGTCGTAGCAGGTGGCACGGTGCTCGGCTTCTTCCGCGGCGTGCCAGGCCCACAGCGCCCGCACCTTCGGGTCGGAGCCGGCGAACGTGCTGGGCTTGGCGAAGAAGTCGTCGGCGAAGGCCGCGGTGAAGTGCTCGAGCGCGCAGGTTGCCGCGAGCATCCCCATGGGATCCATGTTGTTGCGCGCGCGATCGAGAATCCACTTGTAGCGACGCCGACAGCCGGCGATGTCGATACCCATGGCTTCGTTCACACGATCGAACTTGAGGTGCTGCGCCGTGTGGTGGCCTTTTTGACGACAGAACTCGGCGATCTCCTCGCGCAGCGCGGGGTCTTCGATCTGGTCTTTGAGCGCTCGCGCCGAGTCGATGAAGAAGCGCTCGGGCGATAGCCCGCACTAACGCTGGCCCCTCCGCGCGGCGGCACCCCGAGTGCGAGGTGAGGATCGTGGTGACCGCCAGAAACGGTGCCGCCCACGAGTAGCCCACGGCTCAAGGCTCGCTTCCGGCGTGGGCGGGCTCACCCTTCGCCGGGCAGGGATCGCACCCGCTGGACAGCAAACGAAGTTTCATGGATTCATCGCATCTTCCAATCCTCCTCGACCAGCATCGCCTGGTCGCACCATGTGGACTACCCGCAGCGATCGCCGAAGCGCCCTCATCCGGCCTTCGGCCACCTTCTCCCGCTCCGCGGGAGAAGGATACACCCCGCGAGACTTTGACGTATCCAAGGAGCCCCC
>JADGRF010000185.1 GCA_017881055.1 Sandaracinaceae bacterium | reverse complement strand
GCTTGGTCTGGACGCCGCGTTTGTGGGTTTTCTCTCTGCGCACGAGCATCAGAGCGAGCTTGCGCAAGAGGGAAAGGTTGCGCGGGGCGTGGTCCTTGCGCACAAGACTTTGGTCCTCGCGGAAGGCGACGTCGAGCATCCAGTGCAGCTGGTTCTCCACGCTCCAGTGGCCGCGCACGATGTCGCCCAGGCGTGCGGGGTCGGTGGCGTCGAGGCTGCTGATATAGGCGCGCGCCTCTCGTGTGATCTCGCCCGTAGCCTTGGACTGGCGCTCGCTGTCCACGAGCACGAAGCTCTTGAGTCCGGGCCCATAGGTGCTTGTCGGAAAACCAACCGACGTCGGCCGTCGTGAAGACCGTGCGTACCTCGATGCGGCCGTGGTCTGCGTCGGTCGTCTGGTGACGAAAGACGCTGGGAGCCTGCTTTTCGTGCGCGAAATACTGCTGCACTTCCTGATGGAAGGTGGGGTGATTGTCGCGCAGGCTCAGCACGTAATCGGCCTTCTGCTTGACGATCTGCGCGGCAATGCTCTTCTGACATCCGGCAGCGTCGATGGTAACCACTGCGCCCTTGAGGTCCAGCAGCTGCAACAATTCTGGTATCGCGGTGATCTCGTTGCTCTTGGCTGCGGTGGCCACCTGACCAAGCAAGAGCTGATTGTCAGCGACCCACGCGTGCACCATGTGCAGCATGGATGTTCCGGTGGCCGCATCCGCACTGCCGCGCACGCTCTTGCCATCGATGGCCACCAGCTTGCCCCCGAGGGCACCCGCCAAGGCCTGCGTCCAAGTGCTGAACGCCCGCTCAAAGGCGCTTGGCAAAAGCTTCGCGAAGAACCGACGAAACGTATCGTCGGTCGGAATGCCCGAAGGCAGCTCAAGAAAGGTGCGCAGCCAGGATTGTCGTGCCCGACCGAACTCCTCCATATCGGTCCAGCCCTCGGCCCCACAGATCATCGCGAGCACCGCGATCACGATCAGGTCCAGCAACTTGTGCTTGCTGCGCGCCACAAGGCGCGGGTCTTCAAGGTTTCCGAAGTGGGCGGCAAACACGTCGAACGGAGCGGGCTGGCCCGCAAGCTTGGTGTCCATCCCAAGCCTTAGATCACCAAGTGATCGTCACTCCAAGAGAATTAGATGCGGCCCTGCTGGCAGGCTGTGCAGTACTTGTGCGGCCCACCGCCACGAGGTAGCCTTTCTGGCTCGTCTCCTCGATGACCGCGAAAGTTCTCACCCGGCGCGCGCCTTGCGAGCCCTTCGGAACGCGCTATAGGACGGCCGATGCGTAGGAGACCAGACGCGCCATGAAGCAGCTGATTGTGGCCTCCGCTTTTGGCAGGGTCGTCGGCGAAGCTCGCAACGCAATAGAAATGCTGCGCGCAGCCTGTTTCGACAGGCAAAGCCTTGGGACGCTAACCAACGATCACCTCGCAAGCTTGCTGATTGCCAAGCTATGCCGGCCGAACCAGCACTTTGTCGATGTCGGGGCGCACATCGGGTCGATCGTCGCAGCCGTTGCGCACCACGATGCCTCCGTGCACATCGTCGCGATCGAGGCGATGCCCGAGAAAGTCGCGTCGCTGCGCAGGTGGTTTCCCGCGGTCGAGGTCCACGAATGCGCCGCCGGTGCTAGCGACGGCCAAGCATCGTTCTTCGTGAACACGAAGCGAACTGGCTACAGCTCGCTCGGCCGGCCCGAACAAGACACGAAAGCCGACATCCGCGAAATCCACGTCGCTGTGAAGACGCTCGACGCACTGCTGGATTCGGCCCGCGTCGATGCGATGAAGATCGACGTCGAAGGCGCCGAACTGGGCGTACTGCTCGGAGCCGAGAAACTCGTCGCAAACTGCAATCCTACCATCATGTTCGAGAGCGGTCCGCCGAGCGATGACGGTCTCGGCTACACCAAGGAGGCCCTGTGGCAGTGGTTTCACGACCACGACTACGGGGTGTACGTTCCCAATCGAGTTGCACACAACGGGCAAGGCCTGACACAAGAGGGCTTCGTCGAGAGTCACCTGTACCCGCGGCGAACCACCAACTACTTCGCGATCGCGAACCGACGGCGCCGTGAAATACGCGATCTCGTGCGCAGCAGTCTCGGGATCGTCGAGTGAAAGTAGAGAGCTGACAGACGGGCCGGGAGCCGGTGCAATGGATGCTGGAGGTCTTGCGATACGCGTAGGCAACATAAACCCCGGTTCGCTCGCGAGTTTAGTAGTAGCGGTTTGGCGGAGCGCCACGAAGGCCGGTGTGTGCGGAGGCGCCTGTCGCTTCGCCAAACCGTGTTTGAGCGAAGCCGCGTAGCCACGCTGAGGTGGTCTATGGGGAAATTGCGCGGCCGGTGCTGGTGTGGATGAGCGGTGTGGGCGTCATCGTCGCGGCTATCGTGAGCGCCGTGTAGCGGGCAAGAAGCCGTTTGAGCCCAGCACACGCAGTGACCACCAGCACCGAGGCGATGATCGCATGGCCGTGGGCGCAGCGGTGCGCAGCAGCGACGTGAGGCACGTGCACGCAAGCGAGCTCGACGGCGGCAGCGTGATGATTCATGAGGTGTCGGCAAGCGTTGGCGACGGCAGGTCCGCCAGCGGCTGGGCAATCAGTCGACCGATCTTGCACCGAGGACATTGCAGGGCGTCGACGCCGGTGAGCGAGAGCAAGCACTCGGCCCAGCTCTGGGGCGCCTTAGCCTCGGCCTGCCTGGGCGGCTGTGCACCGTGGGCGGTTTTCGCAAGCAAGAGCGAGCGTGCACGTTCGAGCGTGCCCAGCTGTCACGCACCAGCACATCGCCGGCCTGCGCGTTTGCCGTCTGCGCGACATCGCCCCCCAATACTCGAAGGATGCTGGCTGCCAGCCGCCGCAGCTTGGCACCGTCGACCTGATCAGCGCGTCCGAAGTTGTAGACGACCTTCGCGACCGCGCAGCCGCGCGCTGCGTCCCACTGGTTCTCGGCTAGCTGGTAGTAACGGACCTCGGAGCCATCGTGTTGCGACGCTTGGTCGTACGAAGGTACATGCCTAGCTACTACAGTCATAGACACACGAAATGTCAATGTTACACGCTCCAGTCGTGTGCCTATGCTTTTCGAGCCTCGCCGCCCCGTAAGTGCGCGGAACTACTCAAACCGTCTGCCTGAACATGGAAAACTTCTTCAAACTCGGGCTGGACTCGGGAACTGCTCTTTCATCCCCACGTACACGCCATCGTGAGCGCAGGCCGTCTGCGCACCGGCGAGCATCCGCAATGGGTCCGCGGCAATGAACGCTATCTGTTTCCCGTCAAGGTCATGGCCAAGCTCTTCCGCGGGCTCTTTCGGAGCACCTTACTGAGTGCCATCGACGCTGGCGAGACAAAGGTGCCAGCTGAGTGCGACGCGGCCGTTCGCACTGCGCTCTTCGACAAGCGCTGGGTGATCTGGCGCACAGGGTCCGCACACGTCGCATCAAAGCGGTTTTCTACTGGACCAGCAAGCTCAAATGGCCGCGATCTTGACCTGGGCGCTTACGGCAATCGTCCGCGAGATTCTCGTGCGTTGGCTGCCACGCTGCCCCTGCTGTTTGCGAGAGTTTGGGCGGGCGCATGACTCATCCGGCACTTCCGACCCCGGATAGAGTTGGGATCAGTAGTGCTAAGGCGTTGACTGCGTCTGCTGGCGAGCGCGGTGGTAGAGGTAGAGGCACGCCCAACCGACGCTCACGCTCAGCCCGATGCCCGTACACTCGAGCAACGGCGCCAGCTTGGCCGGTCGCAGCGCGAGGTTGGTGGCAACCCATGGATGTAGCTGCCGAGCCGCGAGTAGTCCGATGCCTGCCGTCAGGCCGACGAGGCCCGTGAGCAAGACGTCCTGCGCGAATCCGGAGATCCGCATCCGCCGCGCTCCGGTGGCCGACGTGATGTAGCGGAGCAGCTCAGAGCCCGAGAACCCGACGACCGCGCCTTTGAACCCGAAGTAGGTCATGCCGAGGGGGATCAGTACCGCCATGCCGGCGAGCTTCGCCGCACTGCCCGCGGCGACCCACTTCGGTTTGCCGAGCGCCAGAAGCGCGATGCCGTTGGCATTTTCCAGAGCCAGTAGCCACACGCCGACCCCCATGACCTGCACAATCCAACCGGCCTCGCGGGCACGGTCGTCATAGAGCAGGCGAATCAGCGCCGGACCTCCACCAATCAGACAGGCGCTAGCAAGTCCTGCGAGGAGGAGCCACGGGGCACGAGCTTTGAGAAACCCTCCCGAGAAATCGCTGCCGCTGTGGTGCAGGCGGCTGAGCTGCGGGAAGATCACGGAGTCGAAGACACGGGAGAGCACACTCGTCGGCAGCCCAGCCCAGTTGGTGGCGATGCTGTAGACACCCAGCATCGCCATCGGCACGAACTTGCCGAAGATCAGGCGGTCGGATTGGGCCACCGCAAACGTGAGCAGCGTGCTGAAGAAGATCCAGCGGCCGAATCGCGCCAGTGTGCGTGCACTGGCCCTGTCCCACTGGAGACGGTTGCGAATACCTGGCAGGAACGTGTGGCTGAGGACCAGACGGACAACGCTGCTCACTAGGCCGCCGATCACCAACGCCCACAGGTTGCGGTGCAGGAAGGCCCAGATGATCATCACGACGAGGCCAACCACTTGGGCGATGAGATCCATCAGCGTCAGGCGGCCGAGCGCAATGCTGCGGGTCACCGTGAACAGGCGCGTGGAGTTGAAGCCGGAGATGGCGGCGCCCAACGCAACCACTGGAACGAGGGAAGCGAGCTGTGGTTCGCCGTAGAACTTCGCGACTGGGACTGCGATCAATGCGCCCGCGATGCACAAGGCGAAGCCGCGCAGCACTTGGATCGTCCAGGCGGTGTTGAGGTAGTCCGGATCATCGCCGTGAGCGCTCTGTACGATGCTCGGGCCGATACCGACATCCGAGAACATGGCGAGGCCCTGCATCAACACATTCACGATAGCCATCAGCCCGAAGGCCTCGGCGTAGAGCAGCCGCCACAGGATCAGGTTGCCCACCAACCGCAGCGCCTGGCTGCCGCCGTAGCCTGCGAGCACCCACACCGAGCCGCGAAACAGCTTCGACTCCACCGTGCGCGTCTCATGCGCATCGCGGTACGCGGATGGGGCCGCCGGTATAGCAACGAGAGCGGCGCTGGGAGCTTCTGGGCTCGGTGACGAGGGTGGCTCCGGAGTCACGGTCGAGCGAGTCTTCCCTCTGATCCGCATCCGCGCAAGAGCCGCGCACGGAAGCGCCGCGCTGCAGACGGATCGTCTTGGCGGGCTCTCTAGTTGCCAGGGGTAGCGTCACCTGTCAAGCGGCGCTGCCAGAGTAGCTGCCCCACCTGCGCATCAGTAAGGATGAGTGCTTGACCCAAGCAAGCGCTTCGCAGCAAACTCCGCCGCACCGCTCGCTTGCTGGCAGACTGCGGCCGTCCGCAGCCCGTTCCGGGGCGCAAACGCTCCGCATGAAAGTCGCCTATCTCGTCAATTGTTATCCGCGGGTGAGCCACACCTTCATCCGTCGTGAAATCGCTGCGCTCGAACTCCAAGGCGTGGAGGTTGAGCGCTTCAGCGTGCGGCGCACCTACGAGACACTCGTTGATGAAGCAGACCAACGCGAGCTCCAGCGCACCCGCGTCATCCTCGACGTGGGCATTCGGGGCCTGCTTCTCGCACTGTTCGCGAGCTTCGCGCTTCGGCCGTTTACTTCGTTTGCGGCGCTGCGCCTCACGCTCAAAGTCGGGCTGCGTTCCGACCGCGGGCTCTTGCGTCACGTCGCCTACTTGGCGGAGGCCGCGGTGCTGCGCAATTGGCTCTTGGCGAGCGGCTGCCGTCATGTGCACGCGCACTTTGGTACCAACTCGACCACGGTTGCCATGCTCTGCCACGTGCTGGGCGGGCCAGCGTATAGCTTCACGGCACACGGGCCGGAGGAATTCGACGAACCACTGACGAGCGGCCTGTCGGAGAAGATCGAGCATGCCAGCTTCGTCGTCGCGATCAGCAGCTTCGGACGAGCCCAACTTTATCGGCGCTGCAGATACTCGCATTGGCCCAAGGTCCACGTCGTCCATTGCGCGCTCGACGAGAAGCTCTTGACTGCAATGGCCGCAAAGGTCCCCGAACGCCCTCGCCTGGTCACGGTCGCGCGGCTGACAGCACAGAAAGGTCTGCCTTTGCTGATCGACGCAGTGGCGCGGCTCGTAAGCGAAGGTGTGCAGATCGAGCTGGTGCTGGTCGGCGATGGCGAGCTGCGCCCCGACGTCGAAGCCTTCATCGCACACCACAACCTGGGCGACAAGATCACCATCACCGGTTGGGCGGACTCGGCGCGGGTCCGCGAAGAGCTGGATGCTGCGCGCTTCTTTGTGCTGCCGAGCTTCGCCGAAGGGCTGCCGGTCGTGATCATGGAGGCTCTGGCAGTAGGCCGCCCAGTGCTCACCACTAACATCGCGGGTATCCCCGAGCTGGTTTCGAGCGAATGCGGGTGGCTCGTGCCAGCAGGCTCCGTCGATGCCTTGGTCGCAACCATGCGCCAGGCGCTAGCCACGCCGCTCGAAGAGATCGAGCGCATGGGCAAAGAGGGCCAGCGGCGCGTCCGGGAGCGGCACGCCGCTGCCATCGAAGCCCAGAAGCTGCGCTTGCTCTTCGAACAAGCGCTGACCTCCCAGCAGCCGTGAGCTGCACAGCGTCGGCTATTTGTATTCGATGAGCTTGCTCTGCTTGCCTCGCAAGCGGCGGTAGTGAAACTGCAGCACACCCTGAGCTTGCGGGAGCTTGCCGAGCACCAAGTAGCGGGCGTAGAGCGCTGCGTCGCCGGACGAGTCGCCCGCCTGTTGCCGGTGGTCTCGCACGCGTTTGTAGAGCAGCCCGTACAGACCCAAGAGGCCGAGGCTAGAACCGAGCGTGGGCAGAGCCAGCACGGCGCTGGTCGCCGGCAGGCCGAATCCCCATGCCAAGTTCGAGAGCACGCGCTGGCGGTTGAAGCGCTCGGGGCCGCCGCCGTAGCGATGGTAGCCTTCGGCACAAGCGTGGCCAGCGCGTACATTGCGCAGCCACCACTGCGAGAAGCGCGTCATGGCTGCGTCGTGGCGCGTCATTTCGTGTTCGATGCGCAGCACGCGATGCCCCGAGCGGCGCAAGCGCAGACAGAGTTCTGGTTCTTCGCCAGCGATCAAGCTCGGGTCGTATCCCCCCACCTCACGCAGAGCCGAAAGCCTCATCAGCGCATCGCCGCCACAAGCTTCGGCTTCACCGACCGGCGTATCCCACTCCATGTCACAAAGCCGGTTGTAAGGAGACGCCTGTGGAGCAAGCTCGCGACGCCGCCCGCAAACCACCGCAAGCTTCGGGTCGGTAGCAAGGGCTGCGTGGGCCACACCTAGCCAACCTTCGGCAAGCTCGCAGTCACCGTCGACGAATTGCACGTATCGCAACGCAGGGTGCAGAGCCAGGAGCCGATCGAGACCTGCATTGCGCGCGCGCGCAGCAGTAAACGCAGTGCTCATGTCGAGCGCCACGACCTCTGCACCCGACTTTCGCGCGAACTCGACACTACCGTCGGTGGAGCCAGAGTCTACATACACCAGCGCTGCTAGCCCGCCAGGCATGGAGCGGATGCAGCGTCGCAGCCGCTCACCCTCGTTGCGGCCGATCGCAACGACGCCAATCTGCGGAACGGCGGTATCGGTCATCGTTCAGCTCCCACGCGACACTGCGCCTCGCTCACTCGACAGACGACGGCGCGGTGCGGACGACGGCTGGCACGCCGACCGCAGTCGCGGATGCCGGTACATCACACACCACCACCGCGTTTGCGCCGATCTTCGCGTGATCGCCGATCACCACGCCACCCAGAATCTTGGCGCCTGCGCCGATATCGACGTGTCCACCGATGCGCGGCACACCAGGGCTCTTGCCACCAACGCCGATCGTGACCTGTTGAAAAAGCAAACAATTGGGACCGATCGTGGCATCCGGGTGAACTACCACGCCGTTGGGATGCGGTAACAGGAGCCCTCCGCCGAGGTTCGCGTTGAGTGGGATATCGCAGCCACACACAGCCGACCAGAAGCGATGGCGCGCTACCGCAAGCATTCTGCGCGCGCGATGGTCGATGCGCGCAGGATCGAGCGCCTGATAGTCGCGGATCGCACGCAAGAGCTGTCGTGATGGTGCCCACTCGGCGATGCCACACGCCTCGCGCGAGAAGTCGGGCGTCGTCGCGGAGGGACACGCAAGTGCCGCATGCACGGAGTCACTCAAGATGAAGTGAGTCTAGCGAAAGCGGCGGGAAAAGGAACCACTCCGAGCCTCGGTGTCGTGCCTCGGCTGGAGGATTCGACTCCTTTCTCGCCTTCCCCGAGCGAACATGACCAACGTTGCTGGCGCGCAGAGCGCGCTTCGGCGTCTTGTCGACGACATCCATGCCGCGTAGCCTGCTCGCCTTGTCCATTTGCGTGCCTCTCTTCCAAAGTGCCGACGGCTGCTGGCGACCCGGTATCGGCGACCCGACCTTCGTCGGCTGGTTTACCGTCGTCGCCTACTTCGTCGCGGCGTACCTGTGCTTCCGTTCCTTTCGTGGAGCCCAAGCTCAGGGGCAGACTCGCCGTCAACTCGCCATGGCTTGGGGCGTGCTCTGCGTGGGGATGATCGCACTCGGCATCAATAAGCAACTTGATTTGCAGTCGCTCGTGACGGTGTTCGGCCGCGAGCTCGCCAGGCGCGAAGGCTGGTACGCAGATCGACGGCCGGTGCAAGTCGGGTTCATCCGCATGGTGGCCATGCTCGCGCTTTTCGCGGTGGCGAGCTTCGGATGGTGGATGAGACGGCACCTCGGCGACTTCTGGCTGGCCGGGCTGGGAGGCGTCTGCATCGCCTGCTTTGTTGTCATTTCGCGCCGCCTCCTTCCACCACGTGGACATCCTGCTACGCCAAGAGTACTTCGGCCTGCGTATGAACTGCATCCTCGAGCTCTCGGGAATCGCGTGCATTGCGCTCTCGGCGCTGCTCTACTTGCGCAAAGCAGCCCGACAAGCTTTGCTCAAAGCCTCGAAAGCCTGAGGTCGCGCGAGTACGGACGCGCAACGCACTGTGACCGCGGGACAACGACAAGTCATGGCTGCCGGGGCCAGTGTAGCGCCGCTATGCGCGCGAGCGCGGTGCGTCCGCACCAGCATGCCGAGCATCGGCCCGTCCAGATACGTCGGCAACCTGTGCCCCGGGTTGCTTCAACGGGCGGCGACGCTGCTGCGGGGCTTCTGCTGGCACTACCGAGCCCTCGACCGCGCCGACCAGAGCGCCAGCCAGAAACACCGGAATGAACGAGAAGAGGCCGTTGAGCAGCAGATCGAAGACGTTGACTGCCAGGATCAGCGACAGCCCCGACAGCAACCTGGCAGTCTTGGCATCTTGCAAGTGCTTGATGCGACGCGCTGCCGCAAAGATGGGTGCTGTCAGGAGGCCAAAGAACGAGACGTAGCCCACCAGACCGCGCGAGCCGAAGCAGATCGCCCACTGCGAATCGGTGGTCACGATGTCCGCACCAGATGCGTCGTAGACGCGGTTGCGGCCGTAGCCACCCCAACCGAACCACAAGCGCTGGCGGGCTCTTTCCACGAGCATCTCCTCGTTCAAGAGGCGAAAGCTAAGTGATTCGGAGCGGTCATCGCTGATCGAGGCAGCTTTGGCGACGAGCGCGTCGATGGGCAACAAAGAACCCAGGCGCAGCCCTGGGTAGACGAGGACGACCACCGCGAGCACCAACGCCAGGTGCGATGCCGCGCGTGAACGACCCCAGGCGAGCAACGGCAGACACAGCGTGCCGTAGATGATGGCAGCGGTGCTCTTGCAGAGCAGGAGCACCAGGGTCAGCCAGGCGCCGAGAGCACGACCCGGCGCGCCACGCAATCGGCCACCTGCGCGACCGAATGTAGTGGCGACCATCGCGGTCGAGAGCATGAACATAGCGCAAGCCAGACCGTGCGCCATAAACACCATCGGGCGGAAGCCTCCGCCGCGGGCGGATTGCCCGAAGGTGTGCTGGTGGAAACCGTAGATCCAGTTGTGGAGTTGGGGGCTCAGCCGGATCTCGACCAAAGCGAGCATGCTGTAGATGAGGCCGAGCCAAACCAACGCTCGCACCAACACCAGCAGGTCGGCGCGAGTGCGGTAGAGATTGCGGGCTAGGAAGAACGGAATAGCGTAGTTGAGAATTTCGGCGAGCAGTGCCGAGACGGCATCGTAGACGCCCGACCCTGGCAGGATTCTTGGCCCATAGCGCTGCTCATCGCCGTTGAGCAGCGTGGTGCAGACCACGCCCACCAGATACACGATCAGAAAGAACCCTATCCCGCGGTACGCGCGGTCCCAGCGTAACCGCCGACGATGCCAGATGTAGCAGCCGATCAGCGCCCATAGAGCCGCGACGGTTTGTTTGTCGAAGGCCGGAATGACGGGTAGGTCGAAGTTGATCAACTGTGGCAGGAAAAGCACCGCGCCAATGAGACTCCATGCTGTGGCACGCGGTGCGGAGCCCCGGCTGAAGAGCGCGAGGGTCACTGGCACCCACACGAAGAGCGCCAACTTGGCGAAGAGATTCCCTTGCTCCATGGGGTTACGTACAGCGGCACCCGGAAGGGCCGTACCGCCGGGCGAGCATGAGTATGAGGCAACCCGCGCGAGGGAGCGAGCACCTAGGAGCACGTCGGGGTCCAATCCGTTGGCTCTGCGCACACCATCGAGGCGCTCCACGAGGTGAGGGATGTTCTCGACCTCTCGGTAGGTCGGAACGATCACAGACACGCGTTTGATTCCGGCTGCGGCGGTGCTGAGCTCTGCGCTGGTCAAGGCGATCTCCCTGTGGACGCTCTCCCACAGACTTTAAAGTATCGGCTCGTTGAACACCCGGCGCAGCGCCGGAACCAGCATGCGTGCCGCTGCGGGGGCGAGGTGATTGTTGTCGCGATAGATCGCGATGCCATGCTGCTCGTAGATGCAGGTGCCTTGCGGGCAGAGCACATCGGCTGGGTCGATGATGCTGGCGGAGGTGGCCCGAGCGACCTGTCGAAGCACCGCCGTGATCTGCCCGCTGAGCTCTTCGTGTCGGGCTCGTGTCAGGTGCAGCTCCACGGGCGCGTGCCGTCTCGCCTGGCTGGCGATGTAGGCGGAGACATTTCGGTCAAATATGGGTACCGGCAGCATCAGATAGACGCGCTTGCCGTGGGCGCGTAGCTCTCGGACATCACGTTCTAGCTGGCTGCGCGCGAAGTTGAGCGCTGCGCTCGTGTCAGCGAAGCGATGGCAGGCGTCGGGCTCGGGTCTGCAGAGGGTTGGCAGCGTCTTGGGATCGTAGAGCACCTCACGAAAGTACGGCGCCCAGATGCTGGCGAGCACCACGACCTGGACATCGTCTTTTCGTGCGCGCTCGAAGACCGTCTGGTTCCAGCGCTCGCAGTGGTACCCGCCGCGCAGGCCGTCGAGGTTGCGGATGGGTATGCAGCTATCGTGGACGCCCATCAGCACCTGATGCCCGTGATCGGCGTGCTCATCGAGGATCGTGGTCAGAGCCGGGTAGAGCTGTTCGGCGTGTGAGTCGCCCCAGAAGAGCACGCGTTTTTCGCTTGCCGGACCGAGCGTGCAGAAGTCGCCGCTCCGCACGCATCGGCCCGGATATTCCCATTGTCCAGCGACGGCGTCATTCTGGGCAACCAGCGGAGAGACTCGCTGCGGCAGGCCACGAGTGAAGACGACGACCCCAGCCAGCGTGGCGAGCACTGCGGCCGCAGCAGCGCTGCCGAGCAGGTACGAGCCCGCGCGGGCCTGTGTGCCGATGCGCTTAAACGGCGTCTCGATGAGCCGGTAGGAAGCGTATGCGGCGACGAGCGCGGCAGCCACGAGTGCCAGAATTGTCGCTGCCGTCAGCTTGAGTTCGAAACGCCTTGCCGCCACCACCAAAGGCCAATGCCAGAGGTAGAGCGAATAGGAGATGTTGCCGAGGAGCTGTGCAGCACGGTTGTCGAGCAACAGGCTCTGCGTGCGCGATGCGATAACCAGCGCGGAGCCCAGGACGGGAAGAAGTGCCCAGTAGCTGGGGAAGGGTAGATCGGTGCTGTAGAAGAACGTCGCGGCGGCGATCAGCACAAGGCCCACGGCCGAGCCGAGACGCCAACGCCATGCATCCTTGGCCAGATAGACCATCCCGCCGGCCAGCAGCTCCCAGCTACGAGTCGGCAGCAGGTAGAACGCGGCCACCGGCTTCCAGCGCGCTGCCAAGACCGCAAGCGCCAGCGAGACAAGGAGGGTGACGAGCATGCCTGCTCGCAGGAACTTGCCGGTCTTCCATTTCTGCAGCGCGAGCAGCCCGAGCGGATAGACCATGTAGAACTGCCACTCCACCGACAGCGACCAAGAGTGCAGCAGCCACTTCTCCTGTGACGGCGCGTCGAAGTAGCCACGCTCTCGCCAGAAGACGATGTTCGAGACGAAGGTTGTGGAGGAAACGATGGACTTGCAGAGCTCTTGGTAGGCCAGCGGTAAGAGTACGAAGCCACCCACGATGAGCAACGCACCGTTGAGCCCGACCAGCGCAGGCAGGATGCGTCGCGCCCGGGCGGCATAGAACCCGGCCAGCGAGAAGCGTCCATCGATGAACTTCGACACGATGACTTGCGTCATCAGAAACCCAGAGATCACGAAGAAGACGTCGACCCCAACATAGCCGCCGCCGAAGCCCGGCACGCCGAAGTGGTAGAGCACCACGCTGATTACAGCGACCGCGCGCAGTCCGTTGATATCCGATCTAAAGTTCACGAGAATAGCCCTTTGTGGCGGCCTGTGGGGAGCTTCGGTGTACCTGAACTTGGTGGCTCGGGGCAGCACAAAAGCGCATTCTCAGGTTGGTGTCGGGCTCGTGGCATTGATGTTGCGGCGCTGTGGCTGCGGCCAGCCGCGGTGAGCCCCGCCGCGTAGCGTAAGGGAACAGCGGCACGTTTCGATCGCGCGCACAAGAGATCGTCGACATCTGCCACGAACACGATTGGCAGCTCATCGTCGGCGTCGAGCCCGACAAGGACGAAGACCTCACCGATGTCATGAAGCTGCTGCATCCTGAGCGCTTCACCATCCGCGTCGAGCAGGCCGCCGGCCGCAACGACCCATGCCCATGCGGCAGCGGCAACAAGTACAAGAAGTGCTGCCTGTTGTCAGCTCTCGGGCTATTTCGTGGACCAACGGCACCTTTCTCTCGGTGTGCGTGCTCGTTGCAATGCGCGACACGTGGACGGAGAGTGGGACGCGTGAACTGAGCGACGGCGCCGTAGAGGCACTCCCCTGGCCGCGCGCAGGCCGGGTCAAGGCCGCCGCAGGCGCCCGCGGAGCGCGGCGGAGCGTCAGCGCAGCGCCTTGACGCGGCCGAGCACGGCGGCACGAAGGTCGCAGGCGCCGACGCGGGCGGGCTGGCAGCGTGGGAGCTGCATGCGGTGGCGTCACGAAACGCAATGAGACAACCGCGGGCGGATAGCCTGCGGCTCTACACCTGTGCGCGCTGCCAGCTAACACCGCACCGTCACGTCAGACGTAAGGAACACGGCGAAACCCGGCCACCACGCCCATCAGCGCTGCTCGCTGCGCTTGCGCGCTTGCAACAGCCACTCCGGGAAGTAGCTGCCGCGTCGCAGCTTCGGCACGGCCAGCTCGATGCTGCCCACTCGCGTGTCCCAGCGGCGGCTGCGGTAGCCGTTGCGCTGGATTGATGCGCTCGGCGCTCGGCATGCCGTACTGCGCGCCGCACTGCGCTTGCGCTTCGGCGTCCATCAGCCCCTCCGCCATCAGCTTCACCAGCTCGCGCAGCTGGTCCTCGCCTGCTGCTTCAAGGTGCTTGCGCACCAGCTCCATCGCGTCCATCGTCGTCATGTCGGCCATCTCGTTTCTCCCTTCCTGTTTCGCAACTGAAGGATGACGCGATGGGCGATGCTTCAACATGCAGCAGATTTGATCCGCTGCCCGAAGCCCGCCGCTACACCATGTGAATGGACACTACCGCCCAGAACAACTTTCGCTGATGCGCCGCATCGGGTAGTGTCCAAACAGTTGGTGTAGCGGCGTGCTTTCGACGAGCTGCACCTGAAGTGTCTTGCGCCTTCTCGTTGCTTTGCGCGCTAGCTACCAGATCCGAAGGGAG
Source organism: Sandaracinaceae bacterium (assembly GCA_017881055.1). Lineage (GTDB taxonomy): Bacteria > Myxococcota_A > Polyangia > Polyangiales > JAFGIB01 > JADGRF01. The sequence continues at coordinate 3,944 of JADGRF010000185.1, read as the reverse complement.
AACTCGATCGCCCTGCCGGCAGGTGCAGGATGATGGACGCCGCGTGCACGTTGATGCCAAGATGCCGCGAGATACCGCCCTAATTTGCAGCCGGGCCGAACCCGGCTGGAGAGCATCCGACGTGAGTAGCCAAACGCATGGTAGCCTACCCGATCCGTGCGCACCCCTTGCTTTTGCGTTTTCCGGACCTATACAGCGGGCGTTCATCGAGCAGGTGGCTCGCAGGCCGCAGGCCTGCGCCATCGTCTCCCAACACGAGCAGTGCACGTACGCGGAGCTCGATGAGCTTAGTAGCCGCGTAGCCAGCTGCTTGCGACAACGCGGCGTCGGCCGTGGGCACACTGTGGTGCTCTTCTCCAACCGCAACCCTGCGCTGGTCTGGAGCATGTTGGGAGCTCTCAAGTCCGGTGCCGCATTCTTCGTGGCGGACGCCGCGTATCCGGCTGCGCGCATCGTCGACTGCATTGCGCTCGCAAAGCCGTCGTGCTTGTTGGTGTGCGGAGACGTGGCTATGCCCGAGGAGATCACCGCCGCGCTAGGCTGCAGCGAGCAGAGCCGCTTGCGCGTACCAGCGACCAAGGCCGAGGCACTCCAGGTGCTCTCGGGGTACGACTCCGTGATGCCGCCTATCTCCGTGGACGAGCACGACGTGGCTTACGTCTCGTTCACGTCGGGCAGCACCGGCAAACCCAAGGGCATCTGCACCACACATGCGGCGCTGCCGCACTTTGTGGCCTGGCATGTCCGCAAACATGGCTTCGGGCCCGAGGACCGTTTCTCTTTGCTCTCCGGTTTGAGCCACGACCCTGCCTTGCGCGACATCTTCACCCCGCTGTCCATTGGAGCGTCGCTGCACATTCCTGCGCAGGAGGTGATCTTCGATCCGGACCGCTTGTCGCGCTGGCTGAGCGAGCAGGCGATCAGCGTGCTGCACCTGACGCCAGCGCTCGGACAGATCATCGTTACGGGAGCGCAAGACGGCGCGTCGTTGCGGCACATCCGCTACTTCTTCTGGGGCGGCGACGTGCTCAGCCCGAAGTTGTCGCAACGCGTGCGCGTCATCGCGCCGAACGCCACGCAGGTCAACTTCTATGGCGCGACGGAAACGCCACAGGCGATGTCGTATTTCGTCATCGACGCGGAGTCCGAGCTCGAGAGCTATCCGATCGGCACAGGCATCGCGGACGTGCAGCTGCTGGTGCTGACGCCGGACGGTCGGCTGGCCGGTGTCGGTGAGATCGGCGACATCCTGATTCGCACTCGGTACCTATCGCAAGGCTACCTCGACGACCCTCAGCAGACGCACGCGCGCTTCGTCGCAAATCCGTTCACGCGCGATCCGCTCGACCGCTGCTACAGCACGGGTGACCTCGGCAAGTACTTGGCGGACGGCAACGTGCTCTTTGCTGGACGCGCGGATCATCAGGTCAAGATTCGTGGCTTCCGCGTCGAGCTGGACGAAGTGACCATCAAACTCGAGCAGCAGCCGGGTGTGGCGAGAGCGGTCGTGCTGGCACAAGACATGGGGCGTGAATCCAAGGTGCTGGTCGCATATTTTTGCTGCGACGCGGGCCATGATCTGCAGAGCCCTGACGCACAGCAGGCGCTCAGGCGCGTGCTACCAGCATACATGGTGCCGTCTTATGTGGTGCGCGTGCAGTCGTTCCCGCTGCTTCCCAACGGCAAGATCGACCTGTTGGCGTTGCCTCCAGCCGAAACGGAAGGCAGCAGCAGCGACGAGTCCGCTCGGCCGATGACGGCGCGGGAACGGGAGCTGGTTGAACTCTGGCAAACCATCCTCGGCGTCCAACGCATTGGGGTCGACGATTCCTTTGCTGACTTGGGCGGCGATTCACTCAGCGCAATTCGGGCGTTGGTGGCGATGCGCAGACGCGGGCTCTCGGAGTCGGTGGCACGTGGCGTGTTGCAGGGGAAGACGATCGCGCAGATTGTGCGTGAAGAAGAGGGCGGCGAGGCAGTGGGAGGAAGCGCTGTGGCTCCTCTGACCGTCCAGGCTCAGACCTCGTTGTTAGTCAATCTGTTGCGCGGGCTGCTCGTGGTGTTCGTCGTTACCGACCACTGGATCGATGGCCTGCTCGCACGTTTGCCACCGGGCTTCGGCGTGCTGAAGCACGTACTGAGTCCCTTGCTCAACCTGGCCACGCCGGGCTTCGCGCTGGTGTTCGGTATCGCGCTTGGTCACAACTACTATCCCACGTTCAGAAACAACCCGGACCGCGTGAAAAAAACGCTGCGCTTTGGTCAGCTCCTGGTTGGCGCGAGCGTCCTCTTGGGAGGCGCATTCGCACTTGCAGTTGCAGTGGTCGAGAAGCGACCGCTGAATACGACGTCTGTATGGTCGATGCTTTTCGGGCCGCTGCTTTACTATTTTCTCGCGCTGAGCAGTGCACCGCTGTGGTTTCGTTTCATTGCGAGATACCGCTCCGATGTAGCGGCTTGTCTTGGTCTGACGCTCGCCTCGTATGTGACACACCGCCTGTGTATGGCGTGGCTACTCGACCGCGAGCAGCTCGGATTCTTGCAACTCTGCCGCCTGATGCTAGTGGCCAAGTACGCGTACTTCAACATGTCGATCGCCGTGCTCGCGGGCGTAGCCTTCGGCATCGCCCTGGCGCAGCAGCCTGCGAAGGTCGGGCGCTTGGACAGATTGCTGCCCGGGGGCGGACTGCTCTTGCTTACCGGCACAGCACTCTTGTACCAGGCGACCGGCAGCATCGGCAGCATCGGCACGAACCAAGATATGGGCCTGTGGCGTTGGTTCTTCTACGCGGGCCTCGTCGTGCTCCTAGTCGCGACCTTGCGATCCGTGATCGACCGCTTTGAGCGGCTGCCGAGCGCGCTGCGAACCGCGCTATACGTGGGCGCGGTGGTGGGGCAGTGCTCCTTGCAGTTCTACGTACTGCACGGGTTGGTCTTACAGGTCAAGGCCCTGCTGGATGCGACGGGCTTGCCTGAGAGCATCACGCTGACTCTACCCGCGCTTGCGTTCTTCGCCATCGGCGGCGCCATGATGCGGACGATCTATCTCCTTTACCACGGCAGCAGTGCGAACGCCGCGCGTCAGGCACCTAGCCTGCAGTCTGGACCACAACAGCTCGAGACAGACAGAGCATCGACTGGTGGTGACGGGCCCGGGCGCTAGGCGCGAAGCCGGTCGCATGGACGCGGCACGGAGGGGCATGCTGGAGGGTGTAGAATGCACACTTTCAAGCGGACAGTTGCTAAGGCTCCATGCACGAACAAATGAGTCGGTGACAGAACGTTTGGCGCTAGACGTTGCTCGCCGAGCACGACGAAACAGGATCACTTGTTCGTGCACGAGGCCTAAGCGAGTTCATGCCGCAATCGCGACCACCTGTCGTTCGTACTCCGACGGGCTGACATAGCCAAGCGTCGAGTGGCGGCGCGTGGGGTTGTAGAAGCCGTCGATGTAGCGTAAGGGGCTTACTCCGCATCGCAGCGCCCTCACGGCATATACCGCGGCAACCGCTCGCGATCGATCTCAGCCAAGCGCGGCGCTTTGGCGTCTTTTCCGGACAACACCGGTGAGGAGATCGGCCAGTCGATCCCGATGGCCGGATCGTTCCACGCGACCCCCATCTCCGTTTCCGGATGATAAAGCTCCGTGCACTTGTAGCTGAACAGCGCGGCCTCGCTCAGCACGCAGAAGCCGTGCGCAAAGCCCTGCGGCACGTAGAGTTGCCGTTTGTTTTCGGCTGACAGGCGTTCGGCGGCCCACTGACCGAAGCGCGGGGAGCCGACGCGCACGTCGACCGCGACATCGTACACTTCGCCTTGCAGCACGCTCACGAGCTTGGCCTGGGCGAACGGTTGTTGCAGGTGCAGGCCGCGCAGGATCCCACGCTGCGAGTACGAGACGTTGTCCTGCACGAAGTCGCCTGCGATGCCAGCCGCTGCGTAGC
>JADGRF010000184.1 GCA_017881055.1 Sandaracinaceae bacterium | reverse complement strand
TCGGGATGGCGTCAGCTGCCACTAACGTGTCGGCATCCACCGCGATCGCGATCTCGCCGTGCGCGTGCTCGAGCGCGAAGTTGGCGGCGCGCGACTTGCCGCCGTTCTTCTGCCGGAACAAGCGAATGATCGGTCGCGGCGCTGCGGGATCCGTCGATGCGGGATACTCTTTGGCGAGCTTTTCGACGACTTCGTACGTGTCGTCTGTCGAGCCGTCGTCGACGACCACGATCTCGAGGTTCTTGTAGCCGCTCGCGAGCAGTGAATGCAGCGTGGTCGCGATAACCTTGCCTTCGTTGTACGCGGGCACGATCACGCTGACCATGGGCAGAAAGCCCGGCGGGATCTCGGGCCGCCTGGCTTTCAGGTTCTTGAGCGTGAGTCCGCCTAGGAACAGGATGCGCAGGATCGACAGCACCGTGCACACGAAGAAGAGCACGGACATGATCGTCCAGCCCCAGCCGCGCGCGTAGGCCATGAACGCGTCGCTCTCGGAGAGCACGCGCTCGCCCGGCGGCACCGGAAATTCCAGCTCCGAGCGCTTCACGCCGAGCAAGCGATCGAGCGACACGAACTCGTAGCCGCGCTTGCGCAGCTCGGGCACGAAGCGCTTGATCGCCTCGACCGTGCGCCCGCGCGTGCCGCCGCCGTCGTGCATCACGACCACTTGGCCGCGACCGCTGGTCACGCCTTGGATCACGCGATCGACGATCTGTTGCGTGGAAACCTTGGGATCCCAGTCGTCCGGGTCGACGTCCGCGCCCACGAACAAGTAGTTGTTCTGCAGCGCGATGCGCAGCGCGGCGAGATCGTCCTTCGCCTCGGGATCGACGCTGGCCACGTACGGCGCGCGGAACAGCGGCGTGCGCTTCTCGGTCAGGCCCTCGATCAGGCGCTGCGTGGCGCTCAGCTCGGCCGCGGCCTCGCGCGGCGTGAGCGTGTCCATGTGCGGATGCGTGAACGAGTGGTTGCCGACCAGATGACCTTCGGCGACCTCGCGCTCGACCAGCTCGGGCTCGCGCATGGCTTGGTCGCCGACCACGAAGAACACGGCCGGCACCTTCAGGTCGCGTAGCGTGTCGAGCACGGCGCTCGTGTTGCGCGAGTCGGGACCGTCGTCGAACGTGAGCACGACGTGCTTCTCTAGGCTGCCGCGCTGCTCGACCACATAGCCACTCGGCACGTGCGCATAACGCGCACGCACGATCGAGGCGCCATCGAGCGAGCTCACGATCTCGCGCACGCCGGCCTGCGGCTCGCTGCGAATCGTGAACACCTCGCCCTTGCCGAACACGCCGACCGACTTCACCGGCGGAATGCTGGCGAGCACGTTCGGGGTCGTAGGCGGTGTGTCGTCGCCGAGGAACGACCAGATCGTCTCGTCCTCGGTGCCCAGGCGCCACAGGCCCACGCGCGTGATGCCGCGCTTGTTCAGCTCGTGTATTTGATTCCAGGTGGCGAGCGCGTCCTGGAACCAGACTTCGTGCGTGTGCTCGTCGTGATCGATGTATGCGAAGTGGCCGTTTTCGAGGTCTTCTTCGAACACCGGCTCGGCGCCGGCGGCGCGTGCGAGATCCATCATCGAGCGAAACGACAAGCTCTCCGCGGGTGGGCTGTTGTCGGCGATCGTCCAGTCGTAGCCGTAGTTGCCGAGCACGGCGATCACGCGGTCGGGCGGCAAGCGCGGCAGCACTTCGTCGTACGACTCGGCCAGCCACTTGCGCGATGCGATGGGCCCTGGCTGCGAAGCCGGGTAGTGCTGGTCGTAGGCCATGACCATCACGCCATCGGCGACGCCGCCGACGTACTCGAAGTCGAACGCAGGATCGTGGAACGGTACGTCGACCGTCAGTCGCAACGCCCGCGCATGCAGCTCCTTGCGGAGCTCGACGATGAACTCGAGGAATGCTTCGGAGTCTTCCGGCTGCAGCTCTTCGAGATCGAGGTTGAGGCCGCCGGTGTGCAGCGCGGTCAGGCGCTCGCCCAGCTTCTTCACGATGCAGGCGCGCGCGGCGTCGTCTGCGAGGAACTTCGAGATCTCGGCGCCGCGCCACTGATTTTGAAACAAGTTTGCGACGCGTGCGAGCACGGTCACATCCGTGGCGCGGCTGAGCACGCGCTTGGTCGGTTCGTCGATGTGCTCGACTAGCTCGCAGCCCGGCCCAGGCAACTCGAACCAATCGGCCACGACCACGTCGATGCTTGCGATGTGCCGCTCGAGCGACGCGACCGCTGCGGGGTCATCGTTTACGGCGAACGCGACGACGGCGCCTTGCGGCAGCGGGTTGGCGTCACCCTTGGCCGTGCCGACCAGGCGATCGCGGCGGCGCTTTTCCTGTGTGCGAATGCGCTGCATGCGGCGCAGCTGCTGCGCCGTGTACACCGGCTTTACGTCGTCCTTCAGTGCGGCGCGCACCTTGGTCGCTTGCACTTGCGACTTCGCGCGCAGCGGGTTGGTTACGCTGGGGGGCACCATGATGCCGGCGATGGTGATGCCGAGCACGACGGTGGCTGCCACCACGAGCATGGAGAAGACGATGAGCGCGCGGCGCCAGCGCCGGTGGGATGGATCTTCGAAAATCATGGCTGTGGCGTGCGCGAGTTACGGACACGCACGAGGAAGAGCGGATCGAACGCGACCAGAGGTTCGACCGTGACGCCGGGGTCCAGGCGCGCGGAAGGTAGCACGGGGCTGCCGTTTAGCAGCAGCAGCTCAGAGCAACCCAAGTCGCGGGCGCGATTTCGGACGCGCGGCCAGCTGCGGGCGTCGTCGTCGGCCAGAATGTGCAGGCGCGGACGCGGCGTGAGCTGGGCGAAGACGCCGTCCAGGTTGGTGTCGTCGGTATCGGGCTTCCACCAGCCGCGGCACACGTCGGGCGAGCGCTCGATGCCCTGCTCCCAAAAGGCTGGCGCCACCCAGGACGCCGCGTTCTGTGCGTAGCGCGGGTCGTGCGGGCTGTGCGGCTGGTGCGAAGTTCCCAGATTTTCGAGCGCGATCAGCCGCTTGCGACGGATTGCGAGGTGCGCGCCGTTGGCGTGCGCGAGCGAGTTGGCCGCTTCCAGCAGCATGAACACGGCGCAACCCGCGCCGAGCACGCCGAGCACGCGCGTGTGGCCGGCGCGCGCGAGCCGCTCGGCTTGGGCCGAAAGCGCCAGTGCCCCCGCGCCCCAGAGCCAGAGCACGTAGCGCGCCCACCAGTGCATTGGCTGTGCAAAAAAACACAACGTGCAGGCGAGCAGCACGAAGCCGATCGGCGCAAGCTCGGGCCTACGCGTGGCTGTGCGCGCTTGCTGCAGGCAGAACGCTACGAGCGCGGGCAGCGCGAACAGCGGCCACGCGTACCCGAGCCCGGCCAGGCGGTCATCGAAGTCTTGCGCCGGTCCGTGCAGCTGCAGCCACGCGTGAGCGACGCGCGCGATGCCGCCGAGCGACGCCAGCTCGGGCGGCGTGTTGTGCGCCGCATCGATCACGTAGTCCATGCTGCCGACGCCCGTGAACACGGTGTGACCCGCGAGCTGAATCGTCACCGGCCAGAGCGGGTTGCCGGTGTTGGCGATGTTCCTGAGCACCCAAAACGTACCTGGCAACGCACACGCGCTCGCGACAGCGAGTGCGCGCAGGCTCGGCAGGCGTCGTGCGAAGAGCGCGCGCAGCCCGAGCGCGAAGCCGGTGACGAGCACGAACGGCAAGCCCGTGCCCTTGAGCGAGAGTGTGAGCGCCGCGGCCATGCCGAGCGCGGCTGCAGCTAGCAGCGGCGGCGTGCCTGGGTCTTCCAAGAGAGCGGCCGTGCAGAACAGCGTCACGGCGGCGCCTGCGAATGCCGCGTCCACGTAGCCGCTCGGCGCATTCAGCAGGATCATCGGCACGAGCAGGAACACGCCGAGCGCGGCCAGCGCGAAGCTGCGCCGCACACCCGAGGCTCGTGCGAGCCATACAAGGGAGAGGCCACCGAGCAGCACGAACACGCTGCTGGTCGCGGCTGCGCCGCGCAGACTGCCGCTGACGGCGGCAACAGCGGCAGACACGACTTCTTGGCCGAGCGGGTAGCCATTGCGCACGGGATCATCGCTATCGACCCAGGCGACGCGCCCTTGGTCGAGCCACTGTGCGATCGTCGGCAAGCGATAGCCGAGCGCGTCGTAGGCGACGATCGGAAACCAGAGCGCGGCGAGCGTGCAGAGCGCGAGCGCGCACAGGCCGAGCGCCGCGAGCCCGAACGCGAGCTTGTCGGTCCAGGTGCTCGGGTCGGGGGTTTTGCTGGCACGGGGCTCGAGCCGTGCGCGCAACGCCGAACGCGCACAGGCCGCTGCGCACGCCAGCGCGCCTAGCAGCGCGCACGCGCTCGGCACGCGCGACAGCGGCTGCAGCCCGAGCGCGGACGGCAACACGATCGCGAGCTCCAGGAACCAAAGAAAGGAGAGTCCGGCGAGCACGGGCGCGAAGCTGCGCGTCGCGGGCTGCGCGTCGGTCTGCATGCGCTGTGGCTGCGGAGGGGATGACACAGGGCTTCGACCGAATTGCCGACGTACCTCGAAAACACGTCGGGCTGGCGAAACGTTCCGTGGGAACGTCCCGTGCGCAAGAGGCGTGCTGTGGGCATACTACGTTGCGTCGATGGCGGATTCGTCCCAGGGTGCAGTGGTGGTGGAGGGCGGTGACGGCCCCGGTATGGCGGTTCCGCTCGCGGTTCCAGTAGTCGTACTGGCCCCGGCGCGCGTGCTCTACTTCGCGTGCGTGCTCGCGCTAGCCGGCCGCATCGCGTGGCTCGACGATTGGAGCCTCGCGCGCTTTCTGCTGCTCGGCGCGTTCCTGGCTACGGTCAAAGTCGATGTGGTGAGGGCGCCCGAGACGCGCTCGCTCGTGCTCGGCGTCGCGTTCTTCTTCCTGCTCAGCACGTCGGTCACGTACCTGCCCGACCTGTGGTTCTCGATCGCGTACTACTTGAATCACGCGAGGAATTACCTCTGGAACGCGAACGCACTGATGCGCGCGCTGCCTTTCAACGACGCGCGGCTGCTCTGGTCGCACCGCTACGGGCCGCTCAGCGAGCTGTTCGGCTGGATCTACGAGAACGGCTTCGACATGGTGGTCTGGGTGCCGGTGCTCCGGTCCCTGTGCGCGTTCGATGCGCGAAAGACGGTGCGCTATGCGCTGGCCGCGCACCTGATCCAGTTCCCGATGATCATGCCGTTCTACACGGCGATCCGCGTCGACGAAGTGTGGTCCGTGCTGGGCGATCCCGATCGCTTGCAGCGCGGCTGGAGCGACGAGCAACGCCTCGACATCGGTGCCAACTGCTTTCCGAGCATGCACACCTCGGTCGCGTTCGCGATTCTGCTGCTCGCGCTGCGCGAGAAGAGCGTTTCCTTTCGGCGCATGATGGTGGTCTACGCGCTCAGCATCATCGTGAGCACGCTGTACATGGAGGTGCACTGGGTCATCGACGTGCTCGGGGGCCTTCTGCTTGGCTGGGGCGCAGTCGTGCTCACCGACCAGCTCTTGGCGCGCTATTCCGCGGGCGCCGGTCGCACGAGCGCACGCTCCTAAATTTAGCGCGAGCGCTTGGGCTCGCTGCTCCTGCCAGTGGCGCCCGGCTTTGCGCTCGTAGGAATTGCAGCTGACGGTGGCGCAGCGTCTTCTTCGGGGCCTGCTTTTGGCCCCCCCGGCGCGGCGCGCGCGGCAGCCAGCGCCTTCTTGGCTTCTTCCAAGACCTTGAGCACCTTCGGTGACGTGGTGCCGATGCCGAACTCCGCATCCGGCTGCTTCTCGACCATGGTCTTGAACGCGTCGAGCGCAAGGTCGTCGCGCTCGAGCGCGATCAGCGCCGTGCCCAGCTCGCGCTCGATCGTCACGATCTGGTTGCCGGTCAAGTCGCCGACGCCGATCAAGCGATTGGCCATCGCCACGGCCTCCACGTAGCGCCCATGCACCACGTGCTCGTGCAGCTCGGGTAGCTCGTCGTGGATGCGCAGCTGCTTGTCGCGCACTTCGCCGTGCTCCTTCGGCAGCGCACCGCTCGCTTCGGCAAGCTTCTTGCCCTTCTCCGAGAGCACCAAGTCCGACAGCGGCAAGAGCAGAATGTCGCCGCGCCCGACGCGCGTGGTCTTGAGCGCGTTGAAGCGACGGATCAGCGAAACGGCCTTGTTCTCGCCGTTGTAGTACTCCTTGGCGGCCTGGCGCAGCGGATCGTGCGCCGAGCCGGAATAGCGCAGCGGATACGGGATCAGGATCTCCGCGCCCACGTCCGGCTGCTTGCCAGCGCCCGCCAGGTTGGCTTCGACCAGGGCGAACGCGCGCCGCGAGTCGCCGTAGAAGCGCTCCGCGAGCGCAGTCCAGGTCTCGCCCTCTTCCACGCGATGGTAGTGCACGGTCGGAATCGACAAGCGCAGCCCGACGACGATCGACGTGCCGCCTTCGTTCCCCAGGCCGTTTTCCGCGACGATCGCGCCTTCGCGCCGCGACTCGCCATAGTACAGCTCGGCGATCGAGGCCAACGTCTCGCCGGGACGCACGACGTGCACGAGCATGTTGTCTTCGGCGCGCGCCAAGCCGCAAACCAAGCTGCAGATCACGTTCCAGCTGACGCATGCCGCCAGCACCCGCGCGCAGGCCAGGCGCTTCATCGCGTGCTCCCCGGCGTGCTCGGGTGCTCGCGGCGCGGCTTGAGCTTCGCCTCGAGCACCTGCGTATGACCTGACACCACCACGACCGCGTGCGAGTCTTCCTGAAAGAACGGATTGACCAGCTTCACGTAGTGCTTGCCGGGGGAGAGCGGAATGCGTGCGGCGGTGGGCGTAGTGGCCACGAGCTCGCCGTCGACGAACACATCCGCCCAGGGCTCGACGACCACGCGCAGAAAACCCGCGCGCGCCGTCGACGGGTTCGACTCGCCATCGGCCACGTGGCTCGACGGCACCAGGCCGCCGGCCGACGCTTGAATCGCACCGCCAGCCAGGATCGCGCACACGAACAGCGCCGCGAACACCAACACGGAGCTGCGCACCACCGCGCTGGTGTCCGGCCCGATGCGCGGCGCGCGCGCCATGCTCGCGCTGAGCACGGCCTCGGCCTCGGGCTGCCCGAGCACGTTCACGTCGCGCAGGTACATCACCAAGCGCGCGTTGTGGTTGATGCTGACGCGGCTCGCCAGAAACTCCACGAGGTCGTCGATCAGCGCCTGCGTGCTCGGATAGCGGTTGCCCGGCAGCTTCTCCATGCAGCGCGCCAAGATGCGCTCGATGCTGCTCGGCAGCTCGTGGACGATTCGGCGCGGGCTGGTGTAGCGATCCAGCCGGATCTTCTGCATCACGGTGCGCGACTCGTCTTCGACGAATGGCTTCTTTCCGGTGATGCACTGGTACAGCACGATGCCCAGCGAGAACACGTCGCTGCGGAAGTCGAGCTTGTCGCCCAGGATCTGCTCCGGGCTCATGTAGCTCGGCGTGCCGACGCCCGTGCCGGTCTCGGTCAGGTCCGAGAGCGCGTGGTCGCGCGCGATGCCGAAGTCCATCAGTTTCACCTCGCCGTCATGCGAGAGGATCACGTTCGCCGGCTTGATGTCGCGGTGGATGATGCCGCGGTAGTGCGCGTAGTCGAGCGCGCGCGCCACCTGCAGCGCGATGATGGCGGCGACCTCGACCGGCAAGCGAGGTGTCAGCTGCAACAAATCGTACAGGTCGATGCCCTGCACGTACTCCATCACGATGTACATCGAGTCGCCGTCTTTGACGAAGTCGTAGACGTGCAGGATGTTCTCGTGCTGGAGCGAGGCCATGAAGCGCGCCTCACGCTCGAAGCGCACCGCGAACTGGCTGTCGAGCGCGATGCTCGGCTTCAGCGCTTTGATCGCAACGACACGCTCCAGGGGTTCCTGGATGGCCTTGTAAATGACGGCCATGCCGCCGCTGCCGATCTCGCCGACAATCCGGCAGTTCCCGATCCGTTCCAACATCGGGTTGGGAGGCTAGAAAGCCCGGGCGGGTCTGTCAAACAGGCCGTAATTATTGCGAAAATGCCGCTGCGCCCGGGCCTTTGGCAGGCACCGGGCGCAGCCGGGCTCGGGCCGGACCGCCGGGCGCCAGTTCCCGACTTGGGACAGCACGAACGGATAGCTGACGATCACGAGGCCCCCTTCGGGCGCTGGGAAGTCGATGCGTCCGGACCACGTCCGCGATGCACGTGCCGACCTGCGCGTCGGCCACGTCGCTGTCTTTTACGAGCGAGGTCTGCACCGCGCCGCTCGGCGAGATCATGAACTGCACGGTCACGCGGCCCTGCAGCTCCGGCTTCGCGTTGAGCGCCTGCGTGTAGCAGAAGCGCACGCACGAACATCGTGAAGCCGCGGTGGATCACGCGCACCCACAGATCCGGCGTCAGCTGGAGCTCGCGCGCACGCGCCATTTTCCTGCTCGCCCGCAGCGGCGCCTGGGCTTCGGCGTCCTCGGGAGAAAGCGGCACGCCTGCGCGAGCAAGCTCGATGCTCGCCCCTTCCGGCACCACGACCCAGCTCTCGCCCGCGTCTCGATGCACGACCGGCCACAGCGCCGTGCCCAGCGTCTCCGTGCCGATCCCATAGTTACCGCCGTCTCCGACCCCAAACGCGCGCGACGGAGCGAGGTGGTCCACATGCAGCACACACTCCTGTCCCCACAGCACCACCACTTCGATCGCCCGTTCCAAGCCCGTGTTTTTCGATGAATTCGTGCGCACGGCAGCCTCCGCTAGCTCCAGTCACGGAGCACCTGGCGGTGGCACGAGCCTAGAAAACCTGGCTCCAGCACGCACCGCTCTGCACCGTTAGTGTGCGTGCGCGCGCCAAAGTTCCGCGCCCGGCCGCTTCGGTCATTGAGCTCGCGTTTCGGTTCGTCCGCGTCTCGACGCGTGCAATCGTCTTCGCGAGCTCTTCCTCGGGTGGGGGTGCATCCATGGAGGCTCAGCGGTAAGCTGATCGTAGATCGAAAGGCTATGCTGGTGAAGATATGGAGGCCGAGACCACGTGTCCGCACTGCGGTGAGCCGATCTCACTCTGGCTCGACGAAGCCGGCGGGCGATCCCAGAGCTACGTGGAGGACTGCTCGGTTTGCTGCCGCCCTCTGCAACTGCACGTGCACGTCGATGAAGACGGCGAGCCCACGCTCTCGGTTTCGAGGCTGGATGACTGACATCCGTACTGACATGCGTTCGATCAACCTGCACCTACCGCGATTCGCGCTCTGGCTTTCATGGAGCCTCTCGCTTGCCGCTCTCGGCTGCGGCTACTCGGAAGACCGCCTGCGCTGCACGGACGACTGCCAGCTCGAGCACGATCAATGCGTGCTGCATTCCACGTCGGCGCAGCAGCTCCAAGGCTGTGACCAGGAGACGAATCAGTGCACGGTCGCCTGCTCGCAATACTGACGCCTGTAGCGCTCGCCCTCGTGCTCGGCGCTGGTGGTTGCGTTCGCAGTTACCGCGAGCCGTCGCTCAGCGAGCCGCATGCCGTGGCGAAGATCCGTGTGATCTATCACGGTGGCCCCAACACGATGCTCACGGAAGACTTTCGTTTGAACAATCGCGAGCTGCCGTGGCCGAGCGAGCGCGGGCACCTCGACGTGGCGCAGACCGAGGCCGTGCGCGTTCGCGCGGAGCCCTCGCTCTGGTCGTTCGGCTCCACGTTCTGGCACGGCGTCACGCTGACCGAGCTGCGCCCCGAGACGATCGTCGAAGAGTATCCGTGCGGCTCCCAGACGATCGGCGCCTCCACGCAGACCACGTACTGCACGCGCTACCACACCGAGTACCGCACGATGACCATCAACGACACCGTGATCGACTCGCGCTGCCTCGCCCAGCTACGGCAGTTCCCACAGAACGGCGCGTTCTACGTGATTCAATACGACGTCTACGGCGGCGACCGCTGCACCGTGCGCTGCTACGAGCAACACCCGCGCCCATCCGGCGGCTTCGATCTCACGACCTGTCGTTGACATCAGCCGCACATCAGCCGCACATCAGCCGCACGTCACTCGTCGTCGCCGGTCGCGGCTCCGTCGATCCACGCGTCGCACGCGTCGCACGCGTCGGGGCGCGCAGCGTCCTTGCAAGCGCCGCCATCCGGCGTGGCCAGTGCAAAGCCGCCGAAAGGCGAGCAACCGTTCGCGAGCATCACGAGCAACCAGAAGAAGCGCGGCGTCCACGCGTGCATGCGCGCGGAGCATGGCAAACGCGCACAGGTTTCCAACTGTCACAGCGAAGTGATGCGCCTTGCGCGGACAGCTGCATCACACCGATGTTGCACTGCGCACGTGATCCGTGTGCGCTCGATCAGCCCGGCGTCGGCGGCGGAATCGGCGGCAGATCCACGCAGCCGTACTGGAACGTGATCTTCGTGAAGCGGCCGGCCTTCGCGTCGCGGCAGAGTAGGCCGGTGAGCTCCACCTCGGTGCCGGCAGCGTTGATCGTCCAGCCTGCGTTGGCGCCGAGATCGCGCGGCACCGACAGCATCATGCCCTTTTCGGTCGCGACCATGACGACCTTGTCGGCGGCGGGCGGCGGTGGATTCAGCTTGATCTTGCAGCTGTTGAGCTGGGTGGTCACCGTCTGCGTGCTGATCATGTTGATCTGCGTCTGCAGCGCCATCGAATCTGTTGTGTTGAAGAACATGGTGGTGCCGCCGGCCACGGCGAGATCGTTGAGCACGGTCACGCCGTTATTGCTCGTACCCGGCAGCCCGATCACGTAGGTCTTCACGCCGTTGCCCAGCCATTTGGTCGCGAGGCCGTTGGCCATGGTCGCGTCCCAGCCGCAGTTCGGATCGCCGTCCGTGATCACCATCACGACGGTCGTGCCGGTGAACGTGGTGTTGGTCAGCGTCGCGTCGGCCTGCTTCAGCGCCTCGAGCAGCGGCGTATTTCCGCCGGCTTTGTTGCTGTTCCAGTACGTGACCCAGGCGTTCAGATACGCCGTGCCGGTCATCATGTCGATCTGCTTGCCGCTGTTCAGCGCGTCGACTCCGCAGTTGCTGCTCGACGGGAAGAAGATCGTGCCGACGTTGACCTTGGTCGCGGTCGGGATGATCGCATCCGTGAACGCCTTGCCGGCCGCGATCAGCTTCGTGCTCGGCGTTCCGTCCGGCAGGTTCCACGCTTCGTTCATGCTGCCGGACTTGTCGTAGACCACCAGGATGTTGCCCGGCACCTCCGTCATCTCGGTGGTGGTGTCGATGCTGGTGCTGCCGCAGTGGTTGTCGTCGACCTTCGCGCCGTCGATCGAGGCGTCGCCCGTGCCCGCGCCGGTGCCGATGTCGGCCATCGCCCCGTCCGGGTTGCTGAAGCTATTGTTCTTGCCCGCGTCAGCTGCACCGCTGCCCGCGCTGCCACCGCCGGGCTGTCCCTGTCCGCCCCCCGCCTTCGGGGCCTTCGCCGCGCAGGCCGCGGTGAGTAAGATCAGGGCAGCGTGTGCGAGCAGCCAGGGTCGTGAAGGCATCGAGGCTCCGGGTTGTGGTTTCATGATAGCAAGCGCCGGCCAGGGAGCTCCCCCAACGTGCGTGTGCGCAGTTGTGTGCGCGGGTGCGCGTGAGACTCAGCTCTGGCGTTGCCCCGTACGTGTCTCGGCGCGGCTCGGCCGGCTCATCGGACTATGGCACGACGAGCACAAAAGGACGCCACGGGCTCGCGAGCGGGACTCGCGAGCTGCGTGTCACTTGATGATCGTGCAATATTGGCGCCGACCCAGAGCTGCACCTGCTGGCCCATGACCGTGATGTTGCCGGTTGCGAGCGTCGGGCATGCATCGGTGATCGTCGGGATCTTCGGGTCCGAGCCGCTCGTGGTCACACCGGTGCCCGCGCCGCCGCCTTGACCCGCCGCGCCGAAGCCCGCTGCACCGTAGCCTCCAGCGCCGAAGCCCGCAGCTCCGTAGCCTGCGACGCCGCCGCTCGTGCCGCCGTAGCTCGTGCCGCTGGCGCCGGACGTGCCGCCGTTCCAGCTGCCGTTGCTGTTGCCGCCCGGACCGCCGTGGTTCGCACACGCGCAGACGCCGAGCGCGCCGTTGAGGCCGCAGACCTGCTGGCTGCCGTTCCATCCGAGCATGCGCACTGCGCGATCGTGTTGGGTGCGCACGAGCCGGCTGCCTGGTTGCCTGACTGCTGGCCCGTGGCGCCACCGCAACCCGCGAGCACACCGATCACTCCGCCCAGAAGCAGACAACGAAACTTGTGGCTCGTCATGGAACGCTCCCCTACGTGGTGGCCGCGGATGCGACTTGACCTCCTTGGTAGTACGGAAAACGCACACTAACGAGCCCCAACTCGTCAGCCCATGCTCTACCGGTACGCCTCCTCGCAGCACCACGGTACATTTCCCCTGTGACCGCCGCTCGCATCCATCCGAGCTGTGCTACGCGGCTCTGCTGTCGCGTCCATTTCGTGCAGCGTTCGCTGCGCATCCGCGCGCTACCCCACGCAGATGGGTGACTACGAAGTGCTCGAGCACGTGACCGCGTCCGCGCCCACGATCCGCGCAGCCATCGACACAGCGTTTCGTCAGGCGCGGATCGTCAACGACGCGGCGGCTCTTCGGCTCGAGGTGCACGGCAAGAAGGCGTACGCGATCCTGCACTCGATCGTGCCGCTGCAGCGTGCGTCGGCCGATTTTCGCACGGCGGCATTCTACGTCGCCGTCGCGAATTGGCTGAAGCAGATGCCGAACGAGCTGGAGGTCTGGTTCACCCATGACGTTCCAGCTGACGACATGGAATACCGCAACACGTTCGGCGACACGAAGATCGTGTGGAGCGCACCGCTCGACGGCTACGTGTTCGATGCAGAGTGGCTCGACACGCCGCTGCCCAGTGCGGACGCGAACCTGCCTACGCTCCTGCGTAAGCACGCCGATCAAACGATGGGGAAGCTGCCGCCGGCGAACAGCCTCGTACCTGCAGACCACCGAGCTGAGCATCGAAGACATTGCATTCGTGCTGGGCTTCAGCGAATCCGCGGCGTTCGTGCGCGCGTTCAAGCGTTGGCCGCAGACCACACCCGCCGAATATCGCTGCCGACACCGCGTGTGATTCGTTTCCGCAACGCGCGCGTTTCGAAAATGGAACGGGGGCGGCCCGTGTGGGTCAGACTTACGCGCCGCGATCGCGCGAATCCGGCGACCGTGAGGATGTTTCCAGCTTGGCACGTGACTTGAACTATCCCTCGACTGCAGCGGGCTGCCGAACGGGATGGCGCCTGCGCGATGTGCGGCTTCGAGTCCGCAGGGTTCCAAGGAGGGTCTCATGTCTCCCACGGTCTTGGTGGTCGGTGCAGGTCATGAAACTGCGCTCGGGTTGATGCGCGCGCTCGAGGGCGAAACGCTCACTTTGCTCGGCTGCGACGCGAACCCCAAGGCCGCAGGTCTGCGCCTTCTGCCGAAAGATCGACGCTTCGTCGTGCATGGCAGCGACAGCCACGAGATGGTCGGCGACTTGCTCGCGCTGTGTGTGCGTGAACATGTGAGTCTGCTCGTCGCGACCGACATGCGTGATGTTCCGGCGCTGTCGTGTGCGCGCCAGCTATTCGAACAACTGGGCACGCGCGTCTGGCTCGACCCGGCGCGGCATGCGAGCGGCAGCCGTTCGGTCAGCGCACGCAAGGTGGTGCATGCATGCCAACCGAGCGTGGTCTCACGTGCGCTCGGCACGCTCACGTCGCAAGCGACGCGCATCTGGCGCTCGATTGCGCCCGCTGGCGAAGCCTGAGCGTTGGTGGTGACCAAAGAAAGGTCTAACGACCCAAAAAGCGGCGCACACGCAGGTCCACGAGATCGCGCGCCACGCCCGCGATGCGCGAGAGTCCGGTCGATTTCGACGAGCCGGCGAAGCGCTTGCGGCAGTGGATGACCACGTGCGCGACCTTCTTTTTCGCGATCAGCATGCGGATCGGGAATTCGAAGTTGAGGAAGAACGTGTCAGGTGGCAACTGCTCGGGAATGAACAGCTCGCGTCGGAACAAGTACGGCCCTTCGCAGACCATCCACACGCCGTGCATGGCGAACGTGATCGCGCGCACGCCGAACGACAGCACCTTGCGATGCGCGCCGTCGTCGCGATCCGCGTAGCTGGAAAACACGATGTCCGCGCGCTCGGTGCGTGCAGCTGACAGCAGCGTGGCGACCGCGGCGGGCTCGATCTGGCCGTCGGCGGGCAGAAACGTGACCCAGGGCGCCTCGCACAGCGTTACGCCCGTCTTGATCGCCGCGCCGATCCCGCGGTTCGTTTCATGGCGCATCAGCTTGGCGCGCGTGCCTGACAGCGCTGCCTCGGCAGCGGCCAGCGTGCCGTCGCGGCTGCCGTCGTCGATGAACACGATCTCCGCGCTCGGCTCGTGCGCGTCCAGCCAGCCGCGCAGCTCACCCAACACGGGACCGATGTTCTCGGCTTCGTTGAACGCAAACAAGATGATCGAGACGCTCGGCGTCGTCACCGCTCGATCATAGACGAACGGGCCTGGGGACACACGAAACTCACGGTCCTGGCTGCGACCCGCCCAGTGCTTCCGGTAAGCCTTGGTCGGCAGCCGCGCTGCCGCAGGCGCGTGCCAGCTCGGTCTTGCCTGCGGCCTGTAGCAGCATGCCGGCGAGAAACAGGTTGCGCGCGGGATCGCCGAGCGCTGCGTTGCGCTGGAACGCAGGCAGCGCCGCGCGCAGCGCGGGCACGGAGCGGAGCTGCAGCGGTGCGGGCAAGAGCCCCGCGGGTCGCATGCTGCGCGGCACGCCGGAGAGAAACGCGACGTAGGCGGCGCGAGCATCGCCGATCCGCCAGAGCGTCTCGCCCAAGCCAAAGCTGATCTGTGCCAGCGCGCCTGCGCTGCCGGGCGAGCCGCTGCCGAGCTCGTCGAGGGTATGCGCGAGTTGTTTGGCGAGCGTGTCGTCGATCGGCTTCGGCGTCTCGCACACGCGGCCAGTGCGCAGGTAGAGGCCGCCCCAGCAGGCTTGCAGGTGCAACGCAGACACCAGCGCCAAGCGCTCGACCAACACGGGGCGCTGCGCATTCGCGTCCAGTAGGCGCCGCACGCGTCCTGGCTTGCCGCCCGGCCCGGCCAGCGTGATCGCGGTGAGGTCCGGATGCATGCGGAAGATGCGCTCCCAGTGCCAGCTCGAGCTGGCGAGGCCGTACGCGATCACCACCACATCGGGCCGCGCATGCTCGGCCTCCTGCAGGTAGAAGAGCGAGCCGGCGAGGTAATCGAGCTCGGCGATCACGATCGCGTGCGGCGGTGCCTCGCGCAGCACTTCTTCCGCGAGCGCACGCGCCACGTGGTCGCGCTGGCGTGTGCGCGCGAACGCGTTCGGTGTCGCCACGAGCGAGCACACCACGACGGCGGCTGCGAGCATGCCCGCCGCGAGCTTCTTACCCGCCGCGAAGCCGTGTCCAGCATACGCGGTGGCGCCGGCGAGCAGCACCCAGAGCGCGCTCGCGACGTAGCCGTCGTAGTCGGGCACGTCTAGGTTCCAGACCACGTTGAACGAGATCTGCGCCACGAGCAGCATGAGCAAGAGCGGGCCCACGCTGCGCCCGAGCGTGCTGCGCGGGCCGAGCTCGACGTGGGCCGCGAGCCCGAGCCCGAGCAGCGGCGCCAGCCAGTGCTCGGCGGCCCAAGGAAACCAGGCCGCGAAGTGGTTCGCCCAGAGCGGCAGAGTCAGCGCGTGGTTGGAGTCGTAGTCCTTTAGCAGCAGATAGTGCCGCAGGCTCTCGGTGTCGCGCGGCGCGCCCCAGATCATGACGTCCGTGCGGTTGGCCACGGCAAACAGGTATGCGTACGGCACAAGGCCGATCAGGCCCCCGAGCACGGCCAGCGCGATCGTATGGAGTGGCAGCTGCTTTCGAGCGATGCGTAGCAAGAGCGCCGGCGCGACGGCTAGGCCGACGCACAGCGCCACCATCGGGTTCACGCTGGCTGCGAGCCCGAGAGCGAGGCCGGCTGCGAGCACGTGCTTGGGCGCGAGGTTCTGGGTTGCGTCAGCTGGAAACGAGAGGCGCGCAACGGCCCAGACCGCGAAGAACGTGGCCAGCGCGTAGACCTCCACGCGCGTGGCCGACTCCCAGAGCACCGGATGCAGCGCGCCGAGCGCGATCAGCCACGGCAGCGCACGCTGTGCGGCCGGCGGGGCGCTTCTGCCGAGCAGGGTTTGCGCGAGGCTGGTGGCCGGCACCAGCGTCAGCGCGCCGGGAATGATCGAGGCCAGCGCGACGCCGTACAGCGCTGGGACCGCGGGCAGATGCGACAGCAGAAAGCCCAGCAGCGTGTGCAGCGGCTGGCCTGGCGGGTGTCCGAGGCCGAGCGACACGGCGGCCAGCGCGAGCTCTCCGCTGTCGTAGAGCGAGAGGTCGCGTGAGCTGGTCCATGCGTAGTACGCGAACAGGGCGAGCGTCGCGAGCCAGACGCCCGCTGCCTCTCGCAGCGGCAGCCAGAGCGTCGACAAGCTGCCGGTATCGCGCCGCTTTTCGGCCGCATCCATCGTCGCAGGATATCGGTACGAGCGCGGCACAGCGTACGAAGATTGTGAGCGGGCCCCGCGCGCGCACGAGGCCAGGCCCCTTTCGCCTTCTCGCGAACTGTGCATAGATCGGCCACGACTCCGGGAACGCACCTGATTCGAGTCGATAGCCCAACGATGTTGAATGGTTAGCCTGTCTCTGGGACGGGCGACGAGGTGCGTGGTTTGCCCGGTGCAGCTTCATCCCAGGCCGTGATCTCACCGACCAACGCGCGCACCCTGTACCGGAAGCTGGCCGAGGAGAATACGACCTATCGTGCCGTGGTGGACGAAGTCCGGCACGAGCTGGCGCTGCGCTATCTGGGTGACGCGACGCTCGCGGTGCGCGAGATCGGCCACCTCTTGGGCTTTGCCACGAGCCCGTCGTTTCACCGCGCGTTTCGGCGCTGGACCGGAACTACGCCGAGCGAGTATCGCGCCGGGCTGCGCGAGAACCCGTCGCGCTGAGAGCCGAACCGTTTCAGCTGCTCATGTCAGCTGAAACGGTGATCGGTTGCGCGTCACGCTCAGTGGTGGTGGCCGCCTTCGCCGTGGATGTGGCCGTGCGCGAGCTCGTCGGGGGTGCAGGGGCGCACGTCGACCACTTCGACCTCGAAGTTGAGGTTCTCGCCGGCCAGCGGGTGGTTGGCGTCGATGGTCACGTCGGCGACGGTGACGTGGGTGACGGTCACGATCGCGACACCGTCGGGCGTGCTCGTCTGAAAGCGCATGCCGGGCTCGATCGTGACGCCGTCTTCGAACGCCGCGCGGGGCACGGTCTGCACGCGCTCGTCTTCGCGCTCGCCGTACCCTTCGGCGGGCGCGACCTTCACGCTCAGCTTCGCGCCCTTGACCTTGCCGGTGAGCGCCTTCTCGAGACCTTCGACGATGTCGCCTTGGCCGTGGATGTAGGCGAGCGGCTCGTCGCCTTCCGACGAGTCGAGGACTTCACCCGTATCGCTCTTCAACGTGTAGTGGATCAAGACGGCGGTGTTGTCGGCGATCTGCATGTCGGAGCATCCTTTACGGGTAAACGGGACCAAATCGGCACCACGCCGTAGCGCAGATCGCTGGGGAAAACCACAGCCGTTCGCGGTGCGACCTAAAGGCCGAAAAACTCGCGGATCTTGTGCAGCAGGTCGCGCTGGCTCTCTTCCACGAGCGAGCGCCGGTCGCCCAGGCGCTCGCGTACTTCGAGCAGCTGGACGCGGCGCTCGGCCAGCTCCTTCGCGACTTGCTCGGCGAGATCGGGGCGGCCTTCGAGCAGGCGGCGAAACGCAGCGGCGTCCAGCCGCCAGCACTCCACGTCCGTCAGCGCCACGACCGTGGCGTTGCGCCTTTCGCCCGTGAGCAGCGACATCTCGCCGAAGAACTCGCCGCTTTTTACGCGCGCGACCTCGCGCTCGTGGGCGCCGTCGCTGACGCGTACGCTGACCTCGCCGCGATCGATCATGTAGAGATGATGCGCTTCGGCGCCCTGGCGCGTGAGCACTTCGCCGCGCGCGAACGGGGCGTGGTGCAAGTCGTTGGCGAGCACGTGGCGCTCTTCTTGCGACAGATCGCGGAACAGATCGATGCGCGTGAGCGCGGCGATCCGGCGCTCGTAGTCGGCTTCGCGCTTTTGCTCGCGACGCTCGCGCGAGTCCTCGGTCAGGAACACCGCGTGCGCGGGAATGGAGAGTGGGATGCCGGCACGGGTCAGCGCGTAGTAGATGCGCGTGCGTACGATGCTGTCGGTCGGATCGTCCGGACCGAAGTCGAGCAGCCAGTAGCGCACGGCGTAGCGCGCCGAGCTGTCGCCGAAGTCCATGAGCACGCAGTTGGCGGCGGGATCGGCCGCCATGTTCTCGATCGGCTGGACACGCAGCGCGTTGGTGACGAGCTCGATCACGTGCGAGGGCGCGAAGCGGTAGTCGACGTTGAAGTACACCCAGCGACGCCAGCGTGGTGTCTCGCCAATGCGACGGCCGAGCACGATCACCTGCGACTTGGTGAGCACGCTGTTCGGCAGGATTACGGTTTCCCAGTTGCGCGTCTCGATCGAGATCGAGCGCCAGCGGATCTCGACGACCTTGCCGCTGACCTCCTGCACTTTGATCCAGTCGCCGACGCGCACGGTGTCGTCGAGGTGCAGCGATAGGCCGCCGACCACGTTGCCGAGCGTGTCCTGCAGCGCGAGGCCGATCACCGCGGTCAGCACCGCGCCGGTGGCCACGATGCCGGACAAGTCCACGCCCGCGCGCGAAGCCGTGCCGAACACGGCGACCACGCCCACGCCCGCGACCAGCACGTCCTGCACGATGCGCGGGATGCGGATGCGCAAGTACGGCGTGATGATGCCGAACACGAACAGGCCGGCGATGCCTACGGCCGCGAGCGCGGCGGCGATCGCGCCGGTAAAGCGCAGGTCGCGCGCGGAGCCCACCTCGAACGCTTGGCACAGGCCAGTCGCGGGCAAGAGTGTCGCGTGCAAACCCACGAGCAGGCTGACGAACGAAAAGCGCGAGCGCAGCTCGGTGCTGTTCGGCGCGGCGCGCAGCGCGACGGCCGTGAGCGCGTAGCCGAGCAAGAGCCAGAGCGTGCCCTGGTGGCGTGCTTCGTCGACCAACGTCGTGAACACGCTGACTGCAAGAGGGGCGAGCACCATCGACGAGCCAGTATAGGCGGATCCGCGCGGCGGATGGCCAGGATCACGCAGGATCGGTCGGCAGAACCGAATATCTGCGGCGGAAGGCGTGCGCCGCCGCCCACGCAGCGGGAATGGTCCTCGTGCGGATGCGCGTAAATGCTGCTACGGGGCGCGCGGGCTGGCGTGTCCGATGCGCAGGTGATGCAGCAGATCTTCGAGCGACAGGAAGTCGACACGCCGACTCAAGGGCTGACGCTTCTTCGTGGGTGCGACCACGTATCCATGTGACAGAGATAGTTGGTCCATGCAGGACTCGAGACGAGTCGGTGAGGGTGGCGTCACTCCCAGCTTGATCTCGATCGGAATCAGCTTGCCACGCAGCCGCAAGAGCAGATCGATCTCGTGGCCGTCGTGCGTTCTATAGAAGAAAGCCTGCGCGGTGGGGTCGACCAACTGCGCGTGCATCACGAGCTGCTCGATACAGAAAGTCTCGAAGCTCGCGCCGGCTTTGGGATGGGTGAGCAGTGCCTTGCGTGTGAACGGCATGTCGAGCAATGCGTGCAGTAGCCCGGTGTCGCGCACATACACCTTGGGCGCCTTCACGAGCCGCTTGCCGACGTTCGCGTGATAGGGGCGCAGGCGCCGCACGAGGAATGTCCCCTCGAAGATGTCGATGAGATGGGCCACCGAGTGGTAGTCGACGCCCAGGGCGCCACCAAGCTCACTCAGGTTGCACGTGCTGCCCTGGCCGTGCGCGAGCATCGTAAGCAGGGTACGCGCGCGAACGCTCGAAACTCGGAAGCCGAGCTGCGGGATGTCTTGCTCGAGTGTCGTTCGAAGGTACGCGGCATACCAATCGAGCGGCTGGGGTCGCGGACGGTTCCAGTGCAGTCGTGGAAAACCTCCGAGCACCCAGATCGTGTCTGCATCCGCTTCGAAGACCGACAGGCCGCCGAGCTCCAAGAATGCCAGACGACCGGTGAGCGACTCGGAGACGCTTCACCAGCTGTGGAGAGGCGGAGCCGAGGAGGACGATGCGGTGGCGCGGATGCCGATCCAGGAAGCTGCGCAGCACAGGAAACAGCTCTGGCAGTCGCTGAGCCTCATCGATGACCAGGCGCGGATGCTCGCTCAGGACGAACTCTGCATCGCGCGCCATGCGGTCGTAGTCACCGCCCCGTTCGAGATCAATGCGCTCGAAGGTCGGGAAGGCCAGCTCCGAAAGCGTTGATTTGCCGATCTGACGCGGGCCCAGGATCACCAGCGCAGGGAACCCTCGCAGCAAGGCACGGGCACGTGCAGTCGCGATTCTGTCGTGGTCCACGGTTTGCAAAATAGGATGTAGACTCCTGATTTTCAAGCATAGAAAAGGAGGTGACCGCGTCCGGAGGAGCGCGGCACGTTCACGCCCTCGCACCCCGCGCCGCTCGAAGCGAGGGCGGCCACTACTCCGAAACACG
>JADGRF010000183.1 GCA_017881055.1 Sandaracinaceae bacterium | reverse complement strand
TTGCGGTGGAGCATGGCGCTGGGCGCGACAACGTCGTGATCGATGCCACCGGCCCCGAGACGTTTACTTACGAAGGGCTGGCGCGGATGCTAGGGGAGTGCATCGGCAAGCCGCGGCCGATCATGCACGTGCCGAACTGGTTTGGCTTCGCAGTCGGTCGCCTCCTGGGTGCATTGCTGCAAGACACGATGCTTACCTGGGAGGAAGTCCTCGGCCTCACAGCAGATCTGCTTGCGACCGACGCGCCGCCGGCAGGTCGCATTCGGCTGTCGGAGTGGGCGCATGAGCACGCAGACGAGCTCGGTGTCCGCTACGCCAGCGAGCTGGCCCGCCGTCGCGATCGCTCAGCTGGATACGTGCCGGCTGCGGCGTGAAGCTCGGCAGCGCGCGCCTACTCAGGCGTGTCGCTGTCATCACGGTCGGTGACAGCAGCGCGTCCCGGCCTGGGCCAGAACGCATAGAACCAAAACGGCAGGAACAGCAGCGCCTCCGCAAGCGCGACGCGCAGTCCGGCGGACGAGAAGAAGCGGCGACCGATGGGCGCCACCGGGATCGGATTCCACGGCGCGAAGTACCGCTTCAGCTTGAACGGCCACAACAGCGCGCAGCCGAGCCCGCCATCGGTGAGCGTGTCTAGGAGCGCGTGGCTCGAGAGCACCAGCACGGCGCAAACGCCCGTGCGGACTGCAGGCAGTCGAAAGAGCGGAGCAGCCGCGCCGATCAGTGTGCCGAGCACGAGCGAGAAGAAAATCGAGTGTGTCGCGCCACGATGGCCCCAGGGATCGGCGTACCGGACGCCAAAGCGAAAGCCCAACACGTCAGCGTCCGGGAGCAGCGACAGGAATGACCACACTGCCATCGACGTGATGATGGACCAGCGGGTGTGTTGGCCTGCGCGGTACAAGCGAGCGCCCGTCATCCCAGCGGCGATGTGACCGATGCTCGCCATTGAGGTGCCAACGCCTGCGGGCTGGTCGTTTAGTCCGCCGAGCGAGGTTGGGCCACGACGACGGGTTCCGCCACACGTATCTCGTTCACGCAGCGTGCTTGCGCAGATAGTCGATGCTGCCCGGCAGGTCGCGGATTAGCCGCAACAAGATATCCATCGACGCGGTCTGCACGTTGCGACCGGATTCCCAACGCGAGACCGTGTTCCCGCCGAGGTGTAGAAGCTGTGCGAGGTCGGCTTGTTTCAGCGAAAAGCGCTCGCGAATCGCGCGAATCTCATCTGCGGAGAGCAGCCCGTGCTGCTTCCGATAGATCGCGATCGCGTCTTCGTGCAGACGCCGAGCGTCCTGGAAGCGCAGCATGATCTCGTCGCACTTTGGGCACCGCAGGTACTTCACGGATGGGACGCTGACCTGCTCGCCGTTGACCGGCAGGCTCCGCCGTCCACGCGTTTCCGTCATGAGCGTTCCGCACGCGGGGCACGCATCATCCGGCAGGGGACGACTGGTGCGCGGCGCCGTGCGCTTCGGCTTAGCGGGCTTCTTCATGACCATCACCTTCGTCCTCATGAAATGAAACCACGACGCAGTCACTGCGCAGGATGACCTTGAGGTACACGACCATCTCGTAGACCTGAGGTTTCCAGACGTACATCCACTCCGCCGTGCTGTCGGAGCGCAGCCGGCTGTTCGAGTCTGCGGCCGTGAGCGCGCACAGCACGTCGCGTACGTCGTCCGGCCCGAGGCCGACGTCGAGTGCGGCGAGCTCGTTCAGCGCCTTTCCTGTGAGGCTGATCTTGCCAGCCCGCGCCAGCGCGTGGATGCGGGTCAGGACCGTGGGTAGCCAGCGCGGCATGTCTCTCGATAATCACGCTTTGGTGGATTATGCAATTGGTGAATGCGACGTCAACCCGTCATTGGCCAGATTTGTGGCCTGCGTCCCCTACACGCGAGCCATGATGCCGAGGGCTTCACCACTCGATCACGATCGGCGCGTTGACCGGCCGGTAACGCGCGTCGCACACGCTCGCGTTCACGACCACCGTCCCGAAATCGGTCTCGTACCGGCCGTAGCCTTCGTGCACGTGCCCGCACACGTGGAAGCGTGGCCGAAGTTGCTCGATGCGCTCGAGCAGCAGCTCGCACCCAACCTGCAGCCCTCGTACCGAGAGGTCGCCGAAGCCATACGGCGGGCCGTGCGTGACGAGGATGTCCGTGTCGTCAGGGATGGCGTTCCATTTGGCCGCGAGCTCTGCGCTGCCGCGATCGAGATTGAATGCCCAGTCGTTGAAGCGCGGCTGCCATGGGCTCATGTAGATCCGCACTCCGTCGACGACTACCGTGGCGTCGCGAACGTAGGTGCAGTTCAGGAAGGCGTGCGCGGCGACCTCCGGCGTCTTCTCCAGCGAGACGTCGTGGTTGCCCGCGCAGACCAAGATGCGGTCCTTCGGTAGCGGCAGCGTCTCGCACCAGTCATCGAACGCGCCGAGTTTGTGCAGGTCGCCCTTGAACGTGATGTCGCCTGCGTGAATCAACAGGTCACACGGCGGAATCTCGACGCTGCGCTCTTGCTCGTGGGTGTCGCTGATGCAGACGATGCGCATGGGTGGAAAGAGACTCCATGCCACACTCGGAACGGCAATACGGAGCCAAGCCAGTGCTAGCGCACGCCCGAGATCCTTCGCGCTCCGTAG
>JADGRF010000182.1 GCA_017881055.1 Sandaracinaceae bacterium | reverse complement strand
TCGCGCAAGCCGAAATGCGTCGCGCGCTCGCGCTTGCACTGCGCGTTGGGCTCGTAGAAGACACCGATCTGTAGCGCGCCCATTCCGTCGCTGTTTTTGGTGGCCAGCTTGTAGACGGCGCCCATCAGCGTGATTCCCCAGTCGCACAGCGGCTGCACGTCGAGCGCGACCCAACCTCCGAACAGGCCTTGCATGACTCCGCCCAATAGCCCAGCGTATCCTTGCGCAGCGCGGCCTCGCTCGGCCTCTCCCACTGCGCAAGTCGGCCGCGGCGCTTACCGCTCTTGCTCACCCTCACGGCACCGCCGACACGCGCGTGCGCGGCGTTGCTGCTGCTCGTCGAGCGTGAGCTGCACGCCCCGCTTGTCGGCGAGGCTGTAGAAATCGAAGCCTGCGGGCGCGGCGGCGGGCGTATGCTGATCGCCGCTCGGCCTGGCGGCCGGCACTGCGCGCCGCCGATTCACCGCTGTGGCGCCGGCCAAGTCCGCGAAAGCATTGCACGCAACGCTGGGTCCCGGGCTTGCGTTGCGCAAGGCGCATGGGACACGCGGCAGAGCAGTGCGCGGCGCCTGCGCGTGCCGACGGTTACGCTCGCAGACAGCCCGAGCTGGCGGTAGGCCGGATAAACGCTGTGCCCAGTCTGCCAGCCGCCCAGCTCCGCGTCACCCGCCTGAGCAGCTACCCCCCCCCGGCGGCGGCGTCCGGCTCTCTTGGGCATCTGATCCTCGTCTGGCTCTAGCTGACGATCGGACCACACCGGCACACCTTGGGTCAAGTTGACCCCCGCGGGGTGAACAGCGAGCCTAGATGTGCAGCCGTTGGCTGTGCCGAGAGGGGTTTCCGATGCGCCGAGTGATCTTGCTGCTCTGCCTGTTCGTCACGCCGACGGTTCTCGCTGCGGCCGACGACAAGACCGAAAGAGTCTGGATCCGCCAGAACGGCGCACGCACTGAAGTTCTGACGCTGACGGGTACGAGCGGGGATCTCTATTACCTCGTTCAAGAGGTGCCCTTGCGGTCCGGTGACAAGGCGGTCCAGCGAACGATTGCTCGGCGACAATAATAATTCCCCACTGACGACAACTAGATCGCCCCATCCCGAGAGGCATGGTCGGCGGCAAGATGAGGCCCAGAGAGGGGTCTATTTTGACGACGACCGATGCCCAAGTGAGGAAGCTGATGAGGCAGATGCAGAAGCACGGCAAGGTGGGTCAGGGGGCCGACCGAAGCGGGATGGATCGCAAGACAGCCAGGAGGTACGTGCGCGGCGGCAAGCTGCCCAGCGAGCTGAAGAAGCCGCGGTTGTGGCGTACGCGCAAAGACCCGATCTCGGAGCAGGACTGGGTGTTTGTCGAAGCGCAGCTTCGTGAAAGCCCAGCGTTGGAGGCTAAGACGCTCTTCGAGATGCTGACGGAGCGGTGCCCGGCGGCGTACGGCGAGGGGCAGTTGCGGACGCTGCAACGCCGCGTCAAGCAGTGGCGTGCGACGCAGGGCCCGGACAAGGAGGTGTTCTTCTCGCAGCAGCACCGGCCGGGCGAAGCGGCGCAGACGGACTTCACGCACGGCACCGAGCTGGGCGTGACGATCCTGGGCGTGGCGTTTTCGCACATGCTGTGTCACTTCGTTCTTCCGTACTCCAACTGGGAGTCGGTGACGGTTTGCCTGAGCGAGTCACTGCTATCGCTGCGCCGCGGGGTCCAGGCGGCGTTGTTTCGGCTGGGCCACCACCCGGACTGGCATCAGACGGACAACTCCACGGCGGCCACTCACACGGTCGGCTCGGGCATGCGCAAGTTCAACGAAGAGTACGCGTCGATGATGGCGCATTTCGGCATGAAACCGCGTACGACTGCGGTCGGCGAGAAGGAGCAAAACGGCGATGTCGAGGCAGCAAACGGCGCGCTGAAGCGACGGATCGCGCAGCGGTTGCTGGTGCGTGGCGGCTGCGACTTCGAGAGCGTCGAAGCGTACGAACATTGGCTGACCGAGGACCCCGTGGCACGCGCGAATGCCGGTCGACGCGAGCGACTGGCTCAAGAGCTTTCGGTCATGCCTGCGGTACGCGCAGATCGTCTGCCGGAGTTTCGAGAACAGGACGTGGACGTGACGAGCTGGAGCACGATCCGCATCGACCACAACACCTACTCAGTACCCTCGCGTCTCATCAGCGAGAGTGTCCGCGCACGCATCTTCGAGCGCAGCATCGAGGTCTACTACGCGCAGAAGAAGCAGCTGGTCATCGAGCGCGTGGCCGGGCGCAACGGCCACTTCATCAACTATCGGCACGTGATTTGGTCACTCGTCCAGAAGCCCGGAGCCTTTGCACGCTATCGCTACCGCGAAGACCTCTTTCCCACGCTGGCGTTTCGCCGAGCCTATGACGCAATCACAAGAGATGACCCGACGACCACCAAGGACCTTGCCTATCTGAAGCTGCTGCATCTTGCGGCGGCGACCAGTGAAGCCGATGTCGAGGCCGCGCTTTGCATGCTGCTGGATGCGCACCAGGTGCCCGACGTGGACCTGGTCAAGGAACTTGTGGGCACGCCCAGAGCCTCCGTGCTGGTGCCGCTGATGGCGGCGCCCGAGGTCGACCTCGCCGCCTACGATGAGCTGCTCACGGCCGGAGGCATGTCATGAAGGCCGACAGTCCACACCACGGCCTTTCCATCATGCTGCGCACGCTCAAGCTCCCCACATTTGCGGCCATGCACGAGCAGGTCGCGTTGCGCGGCGACCGTGAGGGCTGGACGCTGGGACAGTCGCTGCGTCACCTCTGCGAGCTGGAGGTCGAGGACCGACGCCTGCGCAAGGTCGAGCGTCTGCTCAAGGCGGCTGAGCTGCCGCCCGACAAGACCCTGGCGACGCTGGACGCAAAGCGCTGGTCGACGAAAGTGCAGCGCCAAATCCCTGCGCTCTGTCAGGGCGAGTTCCTTGGCCGTGCGGAGAACCTGCTGGTCTTCGGCTTGCCCGGCAGAGGCAAGACCCATCTGTGCGCCGCCATCGGCTACGAGCTGGTGCGTCGTGGTCGGCCTGTCTACTTCACTTCCACCGCAATGCTCGTGCAACGGCTGCTGCGTGCCAAGCGCGACCTGGTGCTCGAGCGGGAGCTCGACCGCCTCGATCACTTCGAGGCCGTGATCCTCGACGACATCGGCTACGTGCAACAGGAGCGTGACGAGATGGAGGTGCTCTTCACCTTCTTGGCCGCACGCTACGAGCGCAAAAGCGTGATCATCACCAGCAACCTCGTCTTCAGCCAGTGGGACCGCATCTTCAAGGACCCCATGACCACTGCAGCCGCCATCGACAGGCTCGTGCACCACTCGGTGATCCTGGAGCTCACCTCCAAGCGCAGCTTCCGAAACGAGGCCGCGATCGAGCGAAACAACATCTACGACGACAACTACCAGGAGGCGCTCAGCAAGTCCTCAGGATCGCAGAACGAACCCGGAAATGAACACCAACCCGATGGGGAGATATAGTTGTCGCTGAGTGGGGAAGTTTAGTTGACTTGGGCACCCCATGAAAGAATGGCCAGGGAGTGACCGCTTACTTCGTAGAAGTGGTAATATGTCACCTCGAACGGAAAGCCCAATACCCCGTTCATCCCGACTATGTGCCCGTCGGGGTCGCTCAGAGCGACGAAGTGGATCTGCAACGGCGCCGGGATTGGATCAGTCCGATCGCGCCGCTGAAGTTCCAGGAGCCTGATTCGTTGACTGGCCGCCGCAAGCCGCCACCGCGAGTCCGAGAGCAACGACGCTACCGACGAAACGAGTACGCATGATTCCTCCCCAAAAGGTGTTGATGAAACGTATCAGCGCTTAGCCCAACAGGGCGAATGAGGCGTCAGCATACTGCACCGAGATCGTCTGCCGGTGCACTGCACTGCCACCGGAGTACGTTAGTATACCGCGGACGTGGGCCTCGCTGAGGGCAAAGCGAAAGGGCGCAACCCCTTCCAGTCGTGGCCGATGGGCTGGCATGCTCGAAACCAACGCCAGCGGCGCCTACCTGGGCTCAGACGATCTGCCACCGACCGTGCGAGAGGACGTGGGCCGGGAGATCGAAGGGCTCCTCGAGGACCTCGGCGGGCCCGAGCTCGCCACGACGAACCGCTACACACACGCCTGGCCCACCGATTCGGGCGCCAGCTACG
>JADGRF010000181.1 GCA_017881055.1 Sandaracinaceae bacterium | reverse complement strand
TGCCGCCGTCAGCGGCAGGCTTTGCGCCGGCATCCACGCCGGCATCGCCAAACATTGCCCCGGGGACGCCGTACGGCTCGCAGATCGGCGTGGTCGGATAGTGCGTGATCCCGCACCAGCCCATCAAGAACTGGTCCTCGCACATCGCTGAGATGTCGCTGCCGGCGCCGCAGCTGACGAGCTTGTCCTCTTTCGTGACGTCGAACAGCAGACTGAAGGCACCGGTCGCGGGATCCGCCGTGCCGAACAAGCGGTCTTGGCATACGTAGAGCTTGTCGGTCTGCGCGTCGTAGCTGACGCACTGCACCTTGTAGTCGCTCGAGATCTTCTTCGCGGTCGCGCCCAGCTTGGCCACCGCATAGAGGGCAGGCGTGGTCTGCTCGCGGTCACCGTAGAAGAGGCGGCCGTCGGGCGCGAACGTGATGCCGCCGAGCTCGGTGACGTGACCGATGGTCTTGAAGCTGCCGGGCTTGCCCGCGGCGCTGCTGTACAAGAGGTCGTCGGGTGCGGTCGTGCCGTCCGACAGCACTTCGTCGCGCAGCGCGCCGACCACGATGTGCGTCGCATCGGTCGGATCCACGGCCAGCACGCCAATCGTGGCGTCGGTCATGCCGAACGCGTATTCGGTCCAAGTCTTGCCGAGGTCGTCGCTGAAGCGAATCACGTAGGTGGGCGGCTGCGGCCTGCCGCCAACCGGCACGGGGACGTCGTACCCACGCACGACAGTCTCGTAGATGCGCACGCCGGTCTTGCTCGTGGCCACCACATGCAGCGTGGTGATCAAGAGATCTTCGAGCTTGCCGAGCTTGCTCCAGTGCTCACTCTTGCCGTCGTTGACGAACACGCCGTTGGGCTTGCCGCCCGCGCTCGTGATCGCGTAGGTGCGCGTGGGGTCGTGCGGATCGATCGCGAAGCCATTCACCCACTGGCCCGTGAACGCAGCGTCGCGCACGAAGCCGCAAGCCTCGGCATCGCCGCGCCACATGCCGTCGAACACGCCAGCCAGGATCGTCTTGTCGTCGCGCACCACGCGCGCAATGGAGTCCTCATGCAGCGCCAGGCTCGGATCGATCGCGCTGTTGCACAGCATCGCAAACGACTTGCCACCGTCGTGGCTGACGAACATGCCGCCGCCCGCCTTGCGGTAGTAAAGGAGCAGCGTGTTCGGATCCGACGGTGCGAGCTTCACGCCATCGAGCAGCTCGACGGCACCGGCAGCCGCCTTGCTGCTGAGCAACAAGGCGGCGGCCACGACCACCCAGCCGTACGCGCTGGCGAGCCGACCGCGAGACGAGCGAGTTGTGGGCGACGACATGGTCGGACTCTGCCGCGGCGAATTCAGAACAAACAAGCAGTCGCTGAATTGGTCAGGCTGGTGGAGGCTCCGATGCCCCTGTTGACCAGCGCCTTGGCGGGATATGCGATCGTGAAATTGAAGCACATCTCGTAGCGGTTCTCGAAGCCGACCTGCACGGCGTACGGCTTATCGCTCGTGTAGTGACAAACGGTCTCGACTCGATCGCCCGGGTGGACGACGACGGGCGTCGGGTAGCTGACTTCGTTGTTGAAGTTGAACGGCCAGCCACCCGGCGGGCTCACGGGCTCGCGCGTGCCATCCTTGCGGATGATCGTCGACTCCATGTGGCGACCCATCAAGTGCATGTGCGGCCACGAGCGCAGGATGTGAATATCACCGGCCGTGTACTGCGGCGTGCACGTGCCGAGCGCCGCGGAGTCCTGCGCCATCGGCGGGACGTTGATGCCGAGCTCGGTGCCGAGCCAGGAGATCGTTGCGGTGTTGGCACGTAGATGCTTCTCGACGGTGCAGATCTTCACGCCCGCGGTCGAAGGCAGGGCGCCGCCGGTCTGGTTGAACCAGTGGATTTCCATGCTCATCTTGCGATTGGCTGCCGACAGCTGCAAACCGACGTCGCTCGGGATGTCGTTGTTGTTCGAGCCTGGGGCCCAGCCGGCGACGAGGGTCGGGCTGCTCACGTGCGTACCGGGCGCGGGGTACACGACGGTGCCGTCGGGCTGCAGCGGGTTGAGGCCGACGCCCTCGTTCTCCTCGGAGTAGATCAACCAGTGATGGAGGATCTCCGGGTGCTCGCCGGGGAGGGTCTCGAAGTAGACGCCCTGCGAGCCATCCGGCCAGGGCGCGTCGAAGTAGAAGGCCGAGTAGTTCTCGCCCGAAACCATGAGCGGCGCGGTATCGCCCGGCGTCGAGTTGGCGTGCGCGTGCACTTCGTAGCAGTGCTCGACGTCGGGCGGCATCATGCCGCCGTACATCTTGGGATCCGGCGGCTTGCATGTCGGATCGGTTCCGGCGGTGGCAGCGCCATCGAGCCACGCGTCGAGCGTCGCGAGATCCGCAGCTGACAGCGGCGTGCTTGGGGGCGCCGGCATGGGGGCGCTCGTGCTGTGGATGCGCGTCTTTATGAGCGCATGCACAGTCATGCCGGGGTTCGAGACGCCCGGCTGCTGCGTGTCTTCCCAGCTGACGAGCGACATCGGCACGCCGGACAAGGGCTTCGCCGCGTGACAGCTCTGGCAGTTGTTCTTGAGGATGGCGTTGACGTTGCACGGGAGCGCCGTGGTGCCGCTGGTCTCGCGTCCGCCGACGGCGCCGCTCGTACCACCGGTGCCGGCAAGTCCATCGGGGCCTACGTGGGTGCCGCCCGCGCCGCCATACGATCCGGTCGAGCCTGCGTAGTTCCCGCCGAGGCCGGCGCCACCAATCTCCGGCCGGCCTGCGCTTGCAGCGTTACAACCTGCGAGGGTCGTAAGAATCACTGCGACGAACACACCCGCACGCGCCTGCCAACCAACTTTGCGTACGATTACGGAAGTCATCAGCAACTCCTTTTCCGGTTCCCCACATACCCTTGCGTATGTGAGATCAGGCTGTACGATTTATGCGCCGCGTGCAAGCTGACACGGCGTTTAGCTATGCTACGCAAGCGGAGGCTCGCGTGCAGCGCCGGGATGGTGACTATTACCAAATGAGTTCAATGACTTAGATGGACGCGGAGCGGCCGAAGAACGCGCTCCCGCACAGGCCCAGGGCGCGTCCTATTCTAGGTATCATGCCCGACACGCGCGAGGCCTGGGCACCTCGTGATCCTCCGCTGTCGCCATGACGATCCCCCTCGCAGACTCCATGGACCCCGGAACGCACGAAGCACGCGTGCTGGCGTGGCGGCACGCGCGCGTCGCGCGGCTGGTTGCACCGGACAGCTGGCTCTCACTGGTGGGCAAGTTCTGGCTGCGGCCCGGCGACAACACGGCGGGAGGGAACGACGCCTGCGACGTGATCTTGCCGCATGACAAAGCGCCGGCTGCGATTGGCATATTTCGCCTCGAGACTAACAGCGTTTGCTTTCTGCCCGCGCCAGGAGTCGAGATAACGCTGCGCAGAACCGGGGAGACGGCGCTCGCGCCGGTGGTCGGGCCCGCAGCGTTGAAGACGGACCTTAATGGGGCTCCCGACCAATTGATCGTGGCGCCGCACGCGCTGAGCTGCGAAATCATGCAGCGCGAGAGCGGTTTTGCCGTGCGCGTGCGTGATCGTGACAGCCCTGCACGCACGGGCTTTTCAGGCATCGACTATTTCCCGATCCGCCACGACTTGCGGGTGGTCGCGCGCTTCGTGACGTACCCGACGCCTAAAACGATCGAGCTCGCATACGAGACCGGCGCGAGCGAGCACAACCAAGCGTTGGGCTACGCCGAATTCGAGCTCGACGGTCAGCCATGCCGCGTCGATCCGGTGCTGGAAGGCAACGGCGCGCGCCTTCTGCTCGTGTTCGCGGATCCCACCAACCGCGATAGCAGCTACGGCGCGGGACGCTTTCTGTACGCGTCGTTGCCGGAGGATGGACAGCTCGTGCTCGACTTCAATCAAGCGTTCAGTCCACCGTGTGCGTTCACGCCGTACGCGCTGTGCCCCCTACCCCCGCCGCAGAATCGCTTGCCGGTGCGGATCGAGGCAGGCGAGAAGCGACCGCGCGAGCACGCGGCCGACGATCAGGCCGGCTGATTGCGGTATGCTCGCGCGATGCCAGGGCGCATTCGCATCGAGAAAGACGGACCGATCGGGTTGCTGATCGTCGACCATCCGGAGCGGCGCAACGCGCTCCAGGCGGAGATGTGGCGTCAGCTGCCACTCATGGCGCGGACGCTCGACGTCGATCCCGACGTGCGTGTGATCGTACTGCGTGGCGCAGGTGACCAGGCGTTCGTGTCGGGCGCCGACATCTCGGAATTCGCGCAGCTGCGCATGGGAGAGGCCGCGGCGCAGTACGAGCGCGAGAACGCCCAGGCCTTCCTCGCGCTCGCGCAGCTCGAGAAGCCTTTGCTCGCCGCGATCCACGGCTTTTGCATCGGCGGCGGTGTGGCGATCTCGGCCAGCGCGGACCTGCGCTACGCCGCGGACGACGGCGTGTTCGCCGTGCCAGCGGCGCGCCTGGGCCTCGGTTACCCGGTCGCCGGGATCGAGGCGATGATACGCCTCGTGGGTTTTGCACGCGCCAAGGAGCTGTTCTTCACGGCCCGGCGCTTCGATGCGCAGGAAGCACTGCGCATGGGGCTCTTGAACGAGGTGTTCCCGAAAGCCCAGCTCGACACGCGCGTGCGCGAGATTGCGCTCGGCATCGCCGACAACGCGCCGCTCACGCTGCGTGCAATCAAGCGAGCTGCGATCGAGTTTGGCAAGCCGGCGTATGCACGCGACGACGACGCCGTACGGCGCGCGAGCGCCGCGTGCTTCGACAGCGCGGACTACGCCGAAGGCGTCGATGCGTTCTTGAAAAAGCGCCGACCGCGCTTCGTGGGCCGATGACGACGCGCCTCTTCGGGCGCGAGCACGACGTTCTGAGGCGTGCCGTGCCGGACGACCTGCGTGCACGTCTACTTCGTTTTTACGACGCGCACGCGCGCGATCTCCCGTGGCGTCGCACACGCGATCCCTACGCCATCTGGGTCTCGGAAGTCATGTTGCAGCAGACACGCGTGGACACGGTCGTGCGCTATTACGATCGCTTCCTGACGCGCTTTCCCGATGCCCATGCGCTCGCGCGCGCCTCTACGGATGACGTGCTTTCGGCGTGGAGCGGCCTTGGCTACTACCGGCGGGCGCGCCTGCTGCACGAAGGCGTGCGCGAAGTGGTCGCGCGCTACGGTGGCGCGGTGCCCGAGGATCCGGCGCTGCGCCTTGGGCTGCCAGGCATCGGTCGGTACACGGCGGGCGCGATCGGCTCGATCGCCTTCGATCGGGAAGAACCGATCGTCGACGGCAACGTCGCGCGCGTGCTGGCGCGCGTGCATGCCATCGAGACGCCGCTCGGGCGCGCCGACACGCAGGCACGGCTCTGGGAGCAGGCCGAGACGCTGTGCAAAGGCACCCGGCCCGGTGCGCTGAATCAAGCGCTCATGGAGCTTGGCGCGACCCTGTGCAGCAAGAGCTCGCCGCGCTGCCGGCAGTGTCCGATCAAGAAGCATTGCTTGGCGTACGCGCAGGGCCGCAGCGCAGACCTTCCGGTCGTGCCGAAGAAGAAGCCGCCGCGGGCGGTCGTCCTGGTGGCGCTGTTGATCGAGAACGCCGACGAAGATGCTCTCGTGTTAGTTCGCGGCGAGGGCGAGCTGTTCGGCGGGTTGTGGAATCTCCCCATGCGCGAGGGTAGCGGCGTGGAGACCGCGCGTGCGCTGCTCCGCGACCTTGGCCTGCGCGCACGGCTCACAGCGAAGCCGCTGGGCGAGCTCGAGCACGTGCTCAGCCATCGCCAGCTCGAGCTCTCGCTGTTTCGTGCACGGCTGGCGACGAACCGATTGCCAAAGCAGACGGTGCTGCGCCTCGCCACCCGCGCCGAGCTCGCTGCGCTCGGCGTCTCCCGGCTCACACACAAAGCGCTCGATCGTTTGTGGGGCGGCAGCGTTGCCGGCGCCGCACGAACGTAATATTCATGGCGCCACGATGGAGAGCCGCTACACCGACGCCGAAGCCCAAGCGTTCATCGAGCGCTACGCACCCCGGCACAACGCCGACGTGGCGCTGCGCGTGTACACCTCGCGACTGATCGGCCGCGAACCCGCGCTCGTGTTGCACGGCGGCGGCAACACTTCGTGCAAGACGCGCGTGACGGATGACGTCGGCGACCTCGTGGACGTGCTGTATGTGAAGGGTAGCGGCGCCGACCTCTCCGATGTCGAGCCTGCGGGCCTGCCGGCGGTGCGCCTTGCTGCGCTGCTCGCGTTACGCAAGCGTACGACACTGAGCGACGAAGATATGGTGAACGCGCAACGCACGCGCATGCTCGACGCCAGCGGCCCGAATCCTTCGGTCGAGACACTGTTGCACGCCTTCTTGCCGCACAAGTTCATCGACCATTCGCATGCGGATGCGATTCTGTCGCTCGTCGATCAGCCCGACGGCGAGCGCATCTGCCGCGAGCGCTTCGGCGATCGCTTCGGGATCGTGCCCTACGTCATGCCGGGCTTCGCGCTGGCCAAGCTTGCGGCCGAGGTCTACGAGAAGAACACGCGTGTCGAGGGGCTGTTGCTACTCAAGCACGGCCTGTTCACGTTCGGCGCTTCGGCGCGGCACTCGTACGAGCGGCACATCGCCGCCGTGCACGAGGCCGAGACGTTCGCGCACAAGAGGCGCTACTGGTCGACGCGCGCGTCAACTCCACCGGCGTCGCCCGTTTCCTATACGGAGCTGGCGCCGATCCTGCGCGGCTTGCTGGGCGAGGGCGTACGCCGCTATCAGCTGCATCTGCGCCAGAGCAAAGAGATCCACCACTTCGTCTCCGACGCGAACCTGGACGCACTCTCCCAGATCGGCTGTGCCACGCCGGACCACGTGATTCGCACCAAGCGCTATCCACTCGTGCTTCGGCTCGATCTCGGTCGACCCATAGCGCAACAGGGCGCTTTCATCGAGGAACGGCTCGAGCTGTACCGTGCGCACTATCGGGCGTACGTAGAGCGGCAGACCGAACGCAAGCGCGTGCCGATCACGCCGCTCGATCCGGATCCGCGGATCGTGCTCGTGCCGGGCCTGGGCGTGATCGCGGTCGGTGCGAACGACAAAGCTGCGCTCGTGGCAGCTGACATCTACGAGCACACGATCGAAATAATTCGCAACGCGGAAGCCGTGGGTCACTATGAAGCGCTCCCGGAAGAAGACATCTTCGACATGGAGTACTGGTCACTCGAACAGGCGAAGCTGGGTAAGGCTGCTACGAAACCTCTCGACGGTCGGGTCGTT
Source organism: Sandaracinaceae bacterium (assembly GCA_017881055.1). GTDB lineage: Bacteria > Myxococcota_A > Polyangia > Polyangiales > JAFGIB01 > JADGRF01. Next base: position 32,025 of record JADGRF010000181.1, on the reverse strand, counting down.
TACATCACCGGCGCGGCGCACGGGATCGGGGCCGCGACGGCGCGCGCGTTCGCGGCCGCCGGCGCGACGCTGTACTTGGTGGACCGCGATGCGACAGCCCTAGCCGCCGTGGCCAAGGAGCTGCGCGCCGCACACGAAGCGCTCGACTTGACCCAAGAAGCCGCGGTGCGCATGAGCATCGACCGCGCCGTGCACCTGTTCGGCGGGCTGGACGGCGTCGTCTCGAACGCCGGCATCGCATCGCAAGGCATGATCGCGGACTGCAGCACCAGTGAGCTCGACAAGAGCTTCCGCATCAATTTCTACGCGCATCAATGGGTCGCGTCAGCTGCCACGGGCGTATTCCTGCGACAAAGCATGGGCGGTTTCTTGCTATTCAACGCGTCCAAGGCTGCGTGGAATCCGGGGGCGGAGTTCGGGCCGTACGCGATTCCCAAAGCCGCGCTGCTTGCGCTCGTGAAGCAATACGCGCTCGAGTACGGAAAGCAGGGGGTCCGCGCCAACGCGGTCAACGCGGATCGCATCCGCACCGGTTTGCTGAACCCCATCGACGTCGCAGAGCGCGCCCGGGCACGGGGCCTGGACCCGGATGCGTACTACCGGTCGAACCTGCTGGCGCGCGAGGTGACCGGTGACGACGTCGCTCAAGCGTTTCTGGCGCTGGCGCTGGCGCAGAGCACGACCGGCTCGGTGATCACGGTTGATGGCGGCAACATCGCCGCAAGCCCGCGCTGATTCACGTCAGCGCCCGCGGACCCAGCACGATGACCGCCATGCCGAGCAAGCACAGGCTCGCGCCGAGCACGTCCGACGCATCCATGATCAGAGATCGATCTTCTCTTCGCGCGCCGTCTCGTCGTCCGCGGAGCCGTAGCGCTTGATGACGAAACCGCCGTGGCTGAGCTTCGACGAACGCAGCGTGCGCTCGATCGACGTGAACAGCTTGTTGGCGTCGGGACCGTGCGCGAGCACCACGTACTCGTCGTCGCCGACCTCGTTTCCGTCCAGCTCACCGACGCCCGCACGTGTGATCGTTTGGTCGAGGTGCAGCTCGAGATCTTGCAGCTGCGGGACCTCCTGTTGGGTGTGAGAGAGCGGCAAGTGGACCGTTACTGACTGCTCCGAGTCGTCCGCGGAAGGCGCAGTGGGATCGGGTGTCCCGTCGGCGGGCGCAGGAACGCCGGCCACGCCGAGTGCAGCGCCCGGCGGCACAGGATTCGGCGCGGCCGCTGGCGCAGCAGAGGCTGACGGCGCAGCTCCGGGCCAGTCCTGCGTGAACCGGGCGACGAGCCCAACGCTGATCAAGACCGCGCCACCGATCGCACCCGTGACTGCGATTTTCGAGCTCTTCACGTTGACCTCGTACCGATCTGCCGTGCGACGCAGCGCGCAGCTTATCCTGCTCCCGTGCTATCTGCACCGTCTTGCAGCCTTCGCCGGTGCCCCAGTCGCAAACCTCCGAGCAGAGCGTCAGAACATACCGCTGATACCGAGCGAGCGTTCGAGCTCGATCAGGTATTCGAGAAACGACTCGTCGCGGTCGACGTCGTCGCGTAGCTGAGCGAGCTCGGCGGTGTCGGCGGCGCTCGGCTTCTTCTCCGCTGCGAGCACGCGCATGCGCGCTTGACGCACCGACAGTCCACGCAGCAGCTCGAAGCTCAGCTGCTGCTCGGGGCCCGTGCCGGTACCGGTCGGGTCGATCACGACGGCCACGTACGAGGTATGCAGGCGATCGGAGTCGTACACGATGTAGTCCGGCGCGCTGCAGCCTTTGTCGCCGTACTTGCACGTGGGTGTGCCGTCGGGACGTGTGGCTGGAATCGTGTAGCCGTCACCGCTGCCCAGCTTCCAGACCAGCAAGCGCTGCTCGAACGACGTGTCGTAGTAGACCGGGAAGTTGCTGAGCGCTTCGATCGTGGCGACGTCACGCAGCACTTCGGTGTCGGTGCCGTCGACCGCAGGATCGGGGTACGTGACCTCGTCGTTCGCGCGCGTTCCCGACAGCCCGCGGTACGTGCTGAGGTACGAGAGCACCGGGTTGCCGTCTTTTATCGTGGCGCGCGGCGCGTAGGCGCGCGGGTCGCGCCGGATCAGGCCACCGAACAGATCGATCACCTCGGCTTGAAAGAAATCGAGGAAGTTCACGTAGTAAAACTCGTCGACTTGGTAGGTGAGGCCCCAGTCGCGCTTTGCGATCGATTGGATCGCGAGCAGCTTGTCGAGGAACAGGCCGGCGCGCTCCAAGCGCGTGAAGCCGTTGAGGCCGGTCTGGTACTCGCTCCAGAGGTAGTAGCCCTGGCCGAGACTCAGGCTCAGCTGACTGCCGGGCGCGTCGAGTGTGCTGCTGACCGGACGGTACAGCTTGTTCTTCGCGTCGAGCGTGTAGCTGCCGACGTCGGGTGCACCGATGATCTCGGCGAGCCAATCGAGCGCCGACGCCGACGCCAGCAGCTGATCGTAAAAGCCGAGCGGCGTCTGATCGTTGCGGTAGGCCGCGCCTTCGTAGCTGAGACGAAAGAACAGGTGCTGGTAGATCTTCACCGCATCGACCACGTTCGAATACGCGGCGCCGCGCTCGGGACCGGTCGCGCGGTAGTTGCGGAAGTACGCACGCGGGTAGCGCTCGCGGAACGAGCGCCGGTAGTGCTCGATCACTTCTTGGAACGACTCGCCTTCGTCGAACGGCGTGCACCAGGAGAGATCGGTGACGCGGTTGTCGTGGCAGTACAGGTAGTCGACTTCGCCGTAGCGCGTGGCGGTCGAGACGCTCTTGTAGGCGCGGCCGGCCGTGTACGCAGCGAAGTCGTCGTACAAGCTGGAACACACGCATGCGCCGGGCTGACTGCAGTCGACCGCGATGCCCGTCAGCCGCGGATTGCCCACGCAGCGCTGCGTGATCGGCTGGTACGCCGTGATGTCGCGGCCCGCGCGATACGGGCAGTCGGCGTCGGTCTGGCAGTGGTCACCACCGCGATAGTAGGAAAACAGGGTGCGGCGGTGCAGGTCGGGACGCTCGAGGCCTTGGAGCGAGCTGGCCAACGTGGCGTTGCTGCTGACGCTCGGATCGGCGGTGGGGGTCGCAGTCTCGTAGGCCTCGATCTTCGAGAAGTAGCTGAAGAGCGAGGCTGCGTGATCGTAGCGACCGAGCCCTGCGAAGTCGGAGAAGTCGGACGCGTAGTCCATCACGGACGCGGTCATGACCGTGCCGGAGCCTGCCAGCAAGCGCTCTTCGCGCGCGGCCGCTAGATCGCGACCAAAGCGCTGGGCTTCGTTGCCGGTGATGTCTCCATCGCCGTTGCCACCGAGCGACTTGTCGTCGTAGTCGAGGTAGCTCGGCAGCGGCGTACGCTTTTCGAGATTGAAGTAGCCGTCGGGGTAGTTGTTGCGGTCCAGGCTGCCCGCGAAGTTGTGACGAAGACCGAGCGCGTGACCGAGCTCGTGGAGAGCGATCGACTCGAAGTAGCCCTGCTGCATGCGCAGCGACGCTTCGTCGGTGGAGCGGCCGCGCAACGCTTCGGCGAAGTAGCGGTGGTACTGCGAGTCGTAGAGCGCGTCGCCGAGCACGTCCATGTTGCGCGAGGCCATGCTCATGCGGCGCTGACGCTCGAGATCGAGATCCTTGCCGGGCTGGTCGATCGCGGAGAGCGCGCTGTTCTGTGTCATCACCTCGCCATCCGCGTCGAGCGCAGCTTTGAGATGGTCGTCGACGCTGGTCCCGATCAGGCTCTGCTTGCGGCCCGACAAGAGCTGCGCGCGACCGGCTTGGCCCTTCAATCTGTCGAGCGTAGGCAGCACGCGGTCCGCGCGCGCCGCCAGTTCTTTCAGTGCGTCGACTTGGTTGGCAGGCCGCGAGGTGTCGGTTACCTCGTTGCCGGACGTGGTCATGTCCACGGTCGCGACCGGATACTCCACTCGACCGGCGCGCGCAAAGTAGCCGCGCACGTTCTCGCCGCTGAAGTACTGGTCTTCGGGCACTTCGCCACGCAGCACCGGATACAGCTGCGACGCGAGCGTTCCGACGTTCTCCAAGCTCTCGGCCGCGACCGTCGCGTTCGACACGATCAGCTCGCCGCTCGTGGGGTCCGACAGCGGTGTCGCTACGCCTGCGAAACCAGCCCCGCCGTGCTGGATGTGACTCAGGAACGAGTAGCGCAGATCACCGAGCTCCTCACAGGGCGCGCTCGGGTCTTTGTCGCAGCTGTTCACGACCAGCGTGAGCAGGCATTCGTCGCCGCCGAACGTGTAGTCGTAGCCGGTCTTCTTGTAGTCGTCGTAGCTCGTGGGACGCGCGACGTCAGCTGGACCGGCCACGTAGCAGTCGTACGGGCTCGGTACGCCGCGCGCCTTCGCAGCGCTCGGCTTCTCGAACGGATCGTAGTCGCGGCGACAGGTTCCGTTCTTGTCCTCGGGCGAGCCGCAGTAGCAGAACGCCGTGACGTCGTCGTTTTGGCAAGCCATGCGGCCGGTCTTGGCGAGGTCGGTGGTGCATACCTTCTGGCCGCCGCACAGCGCCTGATCGATCGGCAAAAGCCCTCGTGAAGCGCGCTGACCGCGCATCAGCGTCTCGTTCCACTGCGCCACCGCATCGAACGCGCGCCGCACCAGATACGGAGGAAAATGCGCGGTCAGATGGTAGACCACGGCACGGGTCGGCCGCGTGCGCTGCGGGATCGTGCAGCGGTGCGCTGCGGGATCGCAGACGGATCCTTGCTGCGCGAGACACGTGTCGAGCGTCGCGCCCGTCCTGCCCGTGCAGTCACCGTAGCGCGCGTCGCACTCCCAGTCTTCGACGCACTTCTGCTCGGTGAGCGAATCGGAGTAGAGATTGAGACGCGAGCTGAAGAAGCTCAGAAAGTCCGTTTGACCACGGTCGGCCGTGAGGCCACCCACGCAGATGTTCTGCGCGTCGCGACAGGCAGCTTTCTGACCGGCCGCAGTGCACTCCGCGTCGCGGCGCGTGGCGTTGTCGCACGCACCGCCCTCAGCGCAGTCGCGGTCCTCGGTGCAGGGCTTGCGCTCGACCGAGCTGTCCTGCCCACCGCGCGAGTACGTCGGCTGGTTCGAGCGGAACAGGCCGAAGCGATCGAACTCGCGCGACGTCTCGGTCTGCGCCGCGTACTCGTGGTTCGGCGGCACGCGCAGAAACGAGTTGCGCATGGTTGCGCTCACCGACGAGCACACGCCGCCCTTGGTGAGACAGCTGGAACCTGGCGACCAGATCTCCTGCGTGACGAACGACATGTAGTGGATCGTGTCGGCCTGATCCTTCGGCCACTCGGCGCGGCGGGCGTAGCCCGGGTCGTCTTTCACCGCCACGAACTGCGGCTGATACGACTTCGGTAGCTCCGGATGCGCACCGGCTTCCACGAAGAACGGTACCGGCTCGTGCTTGAAGTTGGTGAACAGCTCGTTCGCTTGCACGTCGTTCGCAGCGAACTGGCTGAGCAAGTTCTGCGACCAGTCCACGCGCATGAGCTTGCGCTCGTACCACGGCACGTCGGTCGTGTTCTCGCCAGTGACGTTGGTGACCTCGCCGGTCGTGTCGTCGTACTCGCGGCGCACGTTCACGTGATCTTCGATCTTGAACACGGCGAGCGGCTGCCCCAAGTAGTCGGGCGCGCTCGTGCCCTGGTTGCCGCCCGCCACCAGCTCGTAGCTGCGAAACGCAAACAGGTAGCTCTCGTCGATCACCCAGCGAATGCGCGCGATTGGAAACGAGTACGAGGGCTCGCCGATCACACCGGTGCCGCCTCGGTTGTAGTCGAGTCCGTAGTCGGTGGACATCGAGCCGTCGTACGGCGCCATGGCGCCCGCGCTGTTGAACACGAAGGCTTCGTCGTACTTGGTGTCGATCGCCGTGCTCGAGTACCACCACTCGCCTTCGAAGATCTTCTTGTCGACCAGGTTAGGCTGCACGCGGTTCACGGGCTTCGGCTGCGTGGAACAGGCCGCGAGCAGCAGGGCGCTTACGCACAAGAGCCAGAGGTGAGCGCGAAGCCAGACGGGAGCGCGAAGCCAGACGTGAGATCGAGGGAGCCTGCTCATCGCCATCATTTCCCGAAGTAGGAGATGCCCTTGATTCCATATTGACCCTCGAGCTGGATCAGCTGATTGAAGAACGACTCGAGGTCCTGCACGCGGTTGTCGACGCGCGTGATCTCGTCGTCGATCGCGGTCGTCGTGGTCGGCAGCACGTACGGAATCGCCGCCACGGCCGCGAGCTCGGCCGCGCTCAAGTTCTTCTTCGAGTACGGCGTAGCCCCATCACGCATCTTCGTGAGCGCCGACAGCACCACGTCGAGATCGCGCGCCTCTTTCACCATGGCGAAGCCGATCGACGTCTGCTCGGCCACACCGGTCGCGGGCTCGACCTGCCACGCGATGAAGGTGTGGCGATAGCGCGGGCTGGTGTAACGCACGAAGTCCTTGCCTTCGACGGCCGTGGCCGACGGCTCGTAGCACGCCGCCTGACCTTCGATGCACACGAACAGCTGGTTCTGAAACGTGGTGTCGAAGTAGACCGGGAAGTCCGACAGGCCGTAGAGCGCCGCGTAGATCTGCAGCGTGATGCTGTCGCCGCCGTCGAGCACGGGCTTGCCCGCGTACGTGACCTCGGCCGGGTTCGGCAAGCACGTGCTCGGGTCGCTGCAGTCGCCGCGATAGAAGTCCATGTACTGCAGCTCCGGCGTCTTGCAGACGGGCGCGCTCTTGCGGTCTGCGCAGCGCACGCGTGGCATGTACGCCTCAGGGGCGCGCCGGATCATGCCGGTGAAGATCTGCTGCATCTCGTTCGGGAAGAGATCGTAGAAGTTCGCGTAGAACGCCACGTCGCGCGTGTAGTCGGGCGAGGCGCCGCGCTCGGTGAGCAGGCCGATCACCTGCGCCTTGTCGAAGATGCTGCCGATACGCTCGAGCCGCTCCACACCGGACAAACCCGACTGGTAGTCCGAATAGAAGTAGCGCCCGAGGCCAAGCGGCACGCTCAGCTGGTTGCCAGCTGTCGTAGCGCTCGCGGAGGTTCGCTCGTACGTGCCGGCCTGCGGGTTGTACGTGTAGCCGCCGATGTTCGGCTGCGCGAGGATGCGCGCGTAGAAGTTGAGAATGTCCGTAGTCGCCAGGAACTGATCGTAGAAGCCGAACGCGCCCGGCTGCTTGCGAAAGCCGGGGTCGTTTAGGTACTCGAACACCAGGTTCTCGTACACGTTCTGCAGAATGTTCAGGCGGCGACCGAGCAACTGATCCGCGTAGCTGCTGGTACCGAAGTCACGGCGATAGCGCCGGAACGCCGAGAAGATGTACATGCGGTCGTACGACTCGGCGATGTTGCGCACGATGTCGCGGTAGTTGTCGCCCTCGTCGAAGCGGTTACACCAGCCGAGCGTGGTATCCGCGCGCTCGTCGGTGCAAAACCGATAGTGCAGCGGCGAGAGCTTGCCGCCTTTCTCTGCAGCCTGAGCGAGGTCGTCGTCGATGCCGGAGCACCGGCTCGCACCGGTCGTCTTCGGGTTGGCCACGCAGTGCTGCGTGAGCTGCTCGCCGAAGTTCTCGTCGAGCAGCTCCGTGGCGCGCGCGCCGTCGCTCGCATACGGGCAGTCCGCGTCTTTCTCGCAGACCTCGCCGCCCTGGTAGTAGTGCAGCATGGTGCGCGCGCTGTCGTGCTTCGGCGCGCCCGCATACGCCTCCACCAGCTCGCCGTAGCCGAACGCGATCGCCGCGTGGTCGTACTGACCGAGCGGCTGCAGACGCTCGTACCAGTTCGACGTGTACTCCATCACGGACGAGCTCATCGCCCCGTCGATGCCCGCCAGCTCGCGCTGCGAGCGCACCGCGCTGTACGCCTTCTCGAACGCCAGCGACTCGTCCGCCGACAGACCTGGCTTGCCGTCCCTGTCGAACGTGTCCGGCGTAGGCAGCGGATAGCGCGCGCTGATCGTGTAGTAGCTGGCTTGGTAGTGCTCGCTGTCCGCGCTCGCGCCGAAATCATGACGCAAACCCAAGCAATGGCCCATCTCGTGCAGCACCGTCTGCCGGAACAGCAAGCGGTTCACGCTGAACTGCAGGCGCGCGCGCGAGTAGTCTTTGTGCAGTGTGGTGAAGCGCTGCACGCTGTCGTCGGTATATTCGTTTGGCAGCGTGACGTTGGCGCGCGAAAACCGGCTCTCGCGCTCGTTCTGCGCCGCCATGCGATCGTGCATGCTGCTGCGCAGCGGTGACAGCTGCGCCAGCTCGGCATCGCTGAGCTGCGACGGGTCCACGCTGAGCGGTGCACCGTCTGCTGTCTGGGCCGCATCGAGGCCTGCCACCAGGCGCCGCTCCAAATCCGTGCCCACGAGCAACGACCTGCGCTCGCTGAACGTCGCCTGACGCCCGTTCGGCCCCGACAGCTTCTGCAGACGCGCACCCACGCTCTGCATGCGCTGATCGATCTCGCGCTGTGTTGCCGGGGCAACGACCGCGTTGCTCATGCCCACGCGCGGACGCGCGGGCAGATCCACATGGCCGAGGTTCTCGAAGTAGCCCCGCACGTCCTCGCCGACCTGCACGTCCAGCTCCGAGACGCGCCCGCTGACCACGTCGTACGTATCGAGGGCCGTGGTGCGGAAGCTGTCGAGCGCGGGTCCACCCACGTTCGCGTCGCCTGCGATGATCTCACCGGTGACCGGATCGCCACGCGGCGTCGCGATGCCCAGAAAGCCCGTACCCGGCTGCGCGACGTAGCTCAGGAACTTGAAGCGCAGATCGCCTCGTTCTTGGCAATCGAGCCCAGCGCTCGTGCCGCCGTTAGCTGCAATGCTGGCCAGGTTGCACGTGTTCACGCGCAGCTCGTTCACGCACTCACTGCCGACCAGCTTCGCCGAAAACCAGGGGTTGAACGCGGCGTCGGTCAGCGCCGCGTCGTTCCAGTCCAGCTCTTGAGCCGCCTTCGGGACCTGGACGTAGCAGTCGTACGGATGCGTGGTGCCGGCGTCGTAGCTCTTCGGATCGCGCTCGAAGTCGTAGTGCCCTGGACACGTGGGATTGGTGACGGCGCCGGTCTTGTCGTCGGTCGTGCAGAAGCAATAGCCATCGGGATCGTCGCTCTGGCACGCAACGTCGGCGTAATGCGGCAGCTTTTCCCCGCGCAGCCTGCGCACCGTCTCCATCAACACTTCGTTCCACTGGCTGACCGTATCGAACGCGGGCTCCACCAAGTGCGCGGGCAGCTCGGGCGTCGTGTACCAGACGATCTTGCGCACCTTGCGATCCTCGTACGGGATCGGCGCACCACGCTTGTCGTGCCACTGCATCCAGATGTTGTGGCGGTTGACGTTGTAGTTGAGAAAGTCGGTCATGCCGAACGCAGGGTCCGACGGCGCGCCGTTGCTGCGATCGACCGTGGGCTCGCTCAACCGGAAGAACCCGAACCGATCGAACCGCGAGTCGACGTAGTTGAGCGGCTGGTACTGGCGCTTGTCGCTGACTTTCAGAAAGCTCGTGCGCACGTAGCTCGCGATGCTGCTGCACGGCGGCGCGTCGCTGAACAGCTTGGCCGTGCACCAGTTGACCATCGCACCCGTCTCGGGGTCGACGACCTTGCCGGGCGAGAGGATCTCCTGGCTCACGAAGCTCATGTGGTACAGCGTGTCGGGCGCGTAGTCGGCCGCAAAGTCACGGTCGTACGGTTTGCAGCTGTCGGAGACGCCCGCCTGGCAGGTCATGCGATCGAAGCGCGGGTTGTACGACGCGGGGAACTTGGACGCGTCCTGCACGTAGATGTCGGCCGGCTCGCGCGTGTACTGGCCGAGCAGCTCGTTGAGGTTCTGCGTCTGCCCGAAGTAACCCGGGAGCAGGTTCTTCGACCAGTCCACGCGCACGTACTTCCGCTCGTACCAGGGCCGATCGGTGTCGTTTTCGACCACGACGTTGCGCTCTTCACCGGTGCTCGGGTTGTACTCGCGCCGGATGTCGAAGTGCTTCTCGATCTTGTACGCAGCGACGGGTTGCCCGAGCGCGTCGGCCTTGGTCTTGTCGCCATCGCCGCCCGCGACCAGCTGATAGTCGCGATACGCGTACAGCGTGTGCTCGTCGATTACGAAGCGAATACGCGGCATCGCCGTGAACGTGGTCGCCGAGTCGCTCGCCGCGTCGCCAGGAAACGTGCCGAGGCCCGAGGCTTCGTACTGCACGCCCACCACGGTGCGCGCCATGTACCAAGAGCCGTCGAAGACGCTCTTTTCGACGACATTCACGCCGACGCGGTTGATCGCCTTCTGCTCCGTCCCGCAGCCGACTGCAAGAACGCCGAGCAGCGCAGCAACCGACAGCCACAAGAACGCGCATCGCAGCATCGTCGCTTTCCGAAGCTCCTGCCGCCACTTCTACCGCATTGCCCAGAAAACCTCACTAGGTCGATCGCTGGACGGGGATCAATACCTGCACGGTGCCGGCCAGGCAGTGTCGTGCTCGCCGCTCGTGGCAATCGCGGCAGTGACCCGCGCTGACCGAGGGCTGTGAACCGTCATCGGCTGATCAGAAGCCGCAAGCGTGGTGCGTCCGCGAGCGTTCTGCACTTCCACGCCCGGCTGTGCGCGTCACTGCCTGCCCGACCCCTGCGCCCCCCATCACAGCGCCACTCGCTCTCTGACAGCTGTCAGCTGCATCCGCTTGCCGCTGGATTTGTCGCCAGGTTCGTCGTTGCGCTCACGGCAACCAAGAGCAACGCCGAGGTGTTCACCGTCCAGCCAAGAGGGCGGCTCGCGAAGGATCACCGAGGAGCTGACGCGAGGGTGCGGGCGTGGGTCGACGCGCACAGCCGGGCGTGGAAGTGCACAAGGCCAGCGGACGCGCCAAGCACCACGCCCAAAAGCCTCGGAACAACCCGTTAACAGCCCCCGTCCCGCGCACGCCACTGCCGCGATTGCCACGAGCGGCGAGCACGACGACCCACGCCCGCACCCGTTCAGCCAGCCCCCGGCTCTCACTTCGGAGCCGACAGCGCAGCCCCTAGTGCCGACAAGTCCGGGAGCTCCTCCAGGTTCGGTAGCAGCACGATCTCGATGCGCCGGTTCTTCATGCGTCCCGCGGCCGTGTCTTCACTAGCGATCGGCTCCGTATCGGCGTGCGCAGCAGCTGACAGCCTCTCCTTCGGGACGCCACGCTCGATCAGATACAGCGCCACGTTCAGTGCGCGCGCCGCCGACAGGTGCCAGTTGCTGCGGTACTCGCCGTAGCGGATCGGCAGACCGTCGCTGTGCCCCGCTATTTGGAATTGGCGCGTGCTCACCGACTTCAGCACCTCGGCGACGCGATCGAGCAGCGCCTTGCCCGAGCGTGTCACGCGCGCGTCGTTGCTCTGAAACAGCACGGACTCCGGCAGCTGCAACAGCATGCGGTTGCCCACCACGCGCGCGTCGAGCTCGCCGTGGCCGATCAGCTCCGACAGCTTGGCGAGCATCGCTCGATAGGCATCCGCACGCGCTTGCGTCTTTTCTTCCTCCGCGCGCGCCTCCTCGATGGCGCGCTTCGCGTCCGTCAGCTGGTCCGCGAGCGCTTTGCGCTGTGCGCGCACCGCGTCCATGTCGGCCTTCGAGTGCTGCACGGTCGTCACCAGCGCTTCGAAATCCTGGTCGAGCGAGTCCAGCGACGTGTGCGCGGGCAAGAGCGCGGTCTCGCTCCCACCACCTGCAGGCAGCTTGTCCGGGTCGGCCGTCAACCCCTTCACCAGATCGAGCAGCACCTTGTTGCGCGCGGTTAGAAGGCGCATGCGCAGCTTGAGATCGTCGTTGTACTGACGCTGCTCGGATAGCTCTTTGCGCAGCTCCTCGGCTTGCTGTGTCAGCTGCACTTCACGCGCCGACGGGCCGCATGAGACAGCTGCAACGACGCACGCGACGCAGGCGCCGATACGCAGCGCGCGCTGGCTCTTCTCAGTCATTCACCTTCTCCTGCACTGGCATGCCGTCGCTGAGCCTGACGCCGCGCACGATCGCGTACTCGACGCTGAACAGAAAGCCGATCTCCACGTAGATCGAGGTCAGCTCGGCGGGCTGCTTGGCGATCGTGGTGATGGCCCGCGCACCACACGCAGCGCCCGCACGAAACGTCTCGATCGTCAGCGGTCGGTCGGGAAAGCCGCGCAGGCTGATGCGGATCTGGCCACCCGCATCCCCGAGCGCGATCGCGCGGGGCTCACTCAACCCGTACGCGGGTTGCTCCTGATCGAGCAGCGGCGAGACCACGCGTGGACCATGCTCGAACTCGCGCCAGTACCCGTACACCGGGTGCGGTCCAACCGGCCGACACGTGGCATCGACGCGCACCGCGTAGTGCACCTGGTTTCGGTTCTCGCTCTTCTCGATGTGGAACACCGAGACCACCGGCGCTGTGGGCAAGACGCGCGCCCTCGGGTCGGGTCTGGCTGACAGCCTCGAAACGAGCACGAGCCCGCTCAGCACCACGCATGCGAGCAGCGCAGGAACGGAACGTGCTCGCGCTGCGGTCATGCGGCAAAGTGTATCCTACTGCGGGATCACCGGCGGCGGCGGGGCTTTGTCGTCCGGTGTGACGCACGACGACAAGTCGAACAGCATGAATTCGAGCGCTTTTTCCTGCGGCGAGAGATCCGCATCGGCGCACGACGCAGGCACGGGCATGGCGGGTACGTCACCCGAGGCCGCACCCACGTGCAGATCGCTGAACACGACGCGTCCGCAGTACGCAACACCGTCGGGACCCACCTTCGCGTCGGTCGGGGTGTTGAACGAGAAGTACTCGGTCGCACCCGCGGGCCTCGCGTTCTGATCGGCGACGATCCACGGCTGCGACACCATGTTCATCCCAGCCACGTCCGCGTTGTGACGCGCAGCGGCGATCGGAAGCTCGCCATTCTGCAGTGCGTTCACGTTGCCGAGCCAGTCGAGCAACGCTTGGCCCTTCGGGAACGCCGCGCCGTTCGGCAACTTCGTGACGATGTTCGCGTTGATGTTGCCCATGTTGCCGCTGCCCGGCGTCCAGGTCGCGAGGCTCTCGGTGCCGTACGGGCCGGTGTTGAACCACGCGTAGTGGAAGTGCGACGCGAACACGCGACCGCCCGCGCTCGCATAGTCGTGCAGCGCCTGCTGGTTCATCGCCTGGGTCTCGTCGCCTTCGCACGAGAGCAGCACGATGTCGTACTTCTTCAGCTCGTCGACGCTGTTCCAGAGCGCCATCGAAGCAGTCGGCGCAGCCGGACTGGTCGTGGGCGCAGCCCCGAAGCCGCCGCCGCCGCCGCCGAACAGGCCGCCGAGAAACCCCATCGTCGGGTTGCCCTGGAAAATATGGAGACGACCAGCGGGACTCGGACCCGGCACATACTCGCTCGCGTCGACGCCGACCCGACGAAAAAGACACTCGAGCGTATCCGCGCCGCCGGTCGCGATCGCAATATTCGGAATATCGCCCTCCATGTGGTTCTTCGGCAGGCGCACCGTTTTGTCCGGAAGCGGATTGTCTTGGCAGGCCACGACCATGGGCACCGTCATCGGCTTACGCCACTTGCCGACCTGCGCGACGAGCGGAATGTTCGCGCCGACCGGAGCATCCTTCAGGACGAACTGACCCTTCGCATCGGTCGTAGCCACTGCGACCGGGTTGCCGCTGAACAGCGAGCCGCACGAGTCGCACGACGCGCCCGTGGGCAGCGGCGTAGGTGCGGAGTTGGGCACGTACACGACCACGTTGTAGAGTGGGTTCTTGCCTGCGGGATCGTAGACTGTGCCGCTGATCGTGGTGGATCCGCCGCTCGGGCAGCTCTGCTGCTGGCACTGCAGGCCTTTGCACACGGCGCCGTCGCCGGTGGTGATGCCGCCGTTGCCGGCGCTCGGCCCACCGAACGTGCCCGGCGTAGGACCACCGAAGCCCGCGTCCACCACGCCGCCGCTAGGATTGCCGCCTCCGTTCTTCGGCGTGGAGCCAGCGGAGCAGGCTGTGGTCAGCCCTGCGCACAGCAGCGCGAGCCGTGCCGTAGAAAGCAACTTGGCGGTGGTGAAACGCATTGCGGTCATCGCTGCACTGCTATGGCAGCGTGGGGGGGCGCGAGTCAACCGACCACCTTAATTTGAGCCGTCTGCCATGCCAAATGACACCTACGGTAAGGGTCGAGAACGCGGTTTGGGCATGGCCGTGCGCAGCAATCAGTCCGCAGACACGGACGGGCATGACGCGTTAGGATCACGTCCTAGGGAGCAAGAGTAATGCGTGAGCAGTGGCTGTGCATGATGTCGGGGGTGGCGCTTCTGGCCGCGGCCTGTTCGGCAACCGCTCCCACGGGAGCCCATGGTCAGGGCGCCGGCGCCGCAAACGGCGGCGGTGTCTCCGGCAGCGGTGCTGGCAGCACCGGCGCGGCCGATAGCGGCTTCGGCAACGGCTCCGGGAACAACTACGGCGACGGCGGCCTGCCGAACACCAGCGGCGATGCGGCATGCGCCGTCGGAGCGTTCTGCGCATCGAACATGCCCGACCCGACCAACTGCGGCAGTGAGACGCTCAAGGGCGACGTGAAGATGATCGACATGCCGGGCAACGTGCTCATGATCTTCGATCGCTCCGGCAGCATGAGCCAGGTCTGGACCGGCGGTAAGACGCCCAAGTGGCAAGCCGCAGGCGGCGCGATGATCTCGGCGCTCATGCCGCTGCAAGACAAGCTCACGATCGGCGCCGTGTTCTTCCCGAACAACGCCTTTTTCTCGTGCAGCGTCGATCCGATCACGAACATGGATCAGATTGCGTTCATGCCGGGTGCGATGGCGCTCGCCAAGATGCAGGCCGCTGCTCCGAGCGGCACGCCCACGCCGCTCTACAGCGCGACGATCGGTCAAACACCCACGCTCGAAGCGTTGCAGGCAGCCGACGTGGCAATCTCGACCGCAACGCTGAAGGGCGCGACCGCGGTCATCCTCGTCACCGACGGCGATCCGAACTGCAAGTGGGATCAGACCATGGCGGTCAACATCGTCACGGCCTGGGCTGCCAAGGGCATCAAGACGTACGCGCTCGGCGTGCCCGGCGTCGGTGGTACCGGTGCGCAGAACCTCAACACGTTGGCGATGGCCGGCGGCACGATGCAGTACATCGCGCCGACCGACGCGACGACGCTGCAGATGAAGATCCAAGAGATCGTCCAGCAGACCGTGTCGGTCGGCTTCGACAACTGCGTGATCCACTTGGATAAACCGACCTCAGTGCCGGACAAGCTGCACTTGGTCGTGACCAGCAAGGGCGTCGACCAAGACGTGCCGCACACGTTCTCGACCGGCGAGAAGGCCTGGACGATCAGCGCCGACGGCGGCACGGTCGAGCTGCTCGGCAATCTCTGCGCGGCGGCGAAGAACGGTACGTACGAGAAGATCGACTTCAAGTTCGGCTGCGTCGAGCTGCCAGCTGCACCTCCGCCACCCGTTCCGCAGTGAACGTAGGAGCTGCTCGCGCGCGCCCTATCCGTGCTCTTGCACAATACGCAGAAGCACGGCGGTCCGCACGTGAGCGTGCGTGCCGAGCGCGTGGGCACGGCGCTCCGCTTCGTGGTGGAAGACGACGGCGCCGGTTTTTCCGCGGAAGACGCCACGCGTGCCTTCGAGCCGTTCGTGCGCGGCCGAGGCGCAACCCCCGACGAACAGCGCGGCGTGGGCCTCGGCCTCTACCTGGTGATGCGCATCGCCCAAGCCCACGGCGGCAGCGCCTTCATCGAGAAAAGCGCAGCTGGAACCCTAACGAGAGTCGGCTTCACGCTCGAGCACGCCTGAGGCTCGCGAACACGGAGCGCGCGCAGCGCCGCTCGCGAATGCTCGGAAATCGACCACGCATCCGGACGCACGACGTGGATCGCGTCCCAGGCGCTACTGTCTTCCCTTTGACGATTTGGTGGCTAGCGCACCCTTGGTATCGAGCGCTTTGCGGGCCAGGGCGATCAACGCGAACGGGTCGATCGGTTTCACGAGGAAGCCATCGGCGCCGAGCGCGGAGAGCAAGTGCCAGTCGGGCGCACCGCCGGAGGCCGTCACCACCACGATCGGTAAGCTGTAGTTCGCACGCAGCGCCGCGGTGAGCTCCACCCCGTTCAAACCAGGCATATCGAGATCGATCACGGCGAGCGACGCCGGCTCGCGATCACACGCCTTGAGCGCCGCAGCCCCGTCGGGCACCACCTCGATCTGCGCGCCAGGGAAGCCGTACGCGAGCGCTTCGGAAGCCAGCGCGAGAAAGTCGGCGTCGTCATCTGCAACCAGGATACGCAGCGCGTTGTGGTTGCTGGTGAGCGACTCACGCGCCTCGAGCAGCGAGCGCCTGAACGCATCCGCGCTCGGCGTGCGCTTGCGCGGATCGAAATGAATCGCACGCAAGAGCGGCGCATCGAACGCCGTGGTCAGATCAGGGCGCAGCTCGCTCGGCAACGGGGCCTGCGCGCCGCCGTGCACGAGCAGCATGTCCGTCGTGGTCTCGATGTCGAACGGCGGATGACCGGTGAGCATCTCGTACGCGATCACGCCTAGCGCGTAGACGTCGGCGCGCTGCACGAGCTGCGGCGACAGATCGGTACGCGCAAACTCCGGCGCCATGTACGCAGGCGTGCCGGCCATTGGATGCTCGCCGGGCTGCCCGGTGGGATCGAACAAGCGCGACAGGCCCATATCGGCGATCGCGATGCGCGAGGCCGGGCCGATCAGCAAGTTGCTCGGCTTGAGATCGCCGTGCACCGTGCCCGACGCGTGAATCGCCGTGACACCGCGCGCCATCTGATCGAGATAGCCGAGCGCTTCGTCGATGGACGGCAGGCGGTCCTCGAGAATCGCGTCGTCGAGCCAATTCGCCACGTTCGTCCCGGGCACGTACTCCATGACGAAGTACGGCGTGTCGTCCAACTCGCCGAACGAATAAATTTCGACGACGTTCTCGTGACGCACGCGCGCCATGGCACGCGCTTCGATCAAGAAGCGCTCGCGCGCGGACTCGCTGCGCGTGAACGCGGGGCGAATCAGCTTAATTGCGACGTCGCGCTCCAAGCGCTCGTCGAGCGCGAGCACCACCACACCCATCCCACCCTGACCGAGCGGGCCCACCACGCGATAGGCATTGCCGATCAGCGTTCCAACTTGCGGGCCTTCCCAAACTGGGCCGCTCGGTGGCTGGTTGATCAGATCGCCGTCAATCGTGCCGAGCAGCTCGCCGCGCGGCACCGTGATGTCGTCGCGCTTGCGTTGCGGGTCTCTTGACGGGACCTTTGGCAAAATCGAGTCCTTCGTGGTGGCGAACGCCGGATGTCGCCGCGTGGCGACCGGTGGCGTGAGCCCGGCGGTATCGTGTCTAATCTTTGGTCGCTCGTCTCGACCCATGTTTCGGCGACCTCGCGTATAATCGGCGTGGCGCCCGCCCAGTTTACATCGGCGCGACGCGTCACGGGACAGGGAATAGCAGGGAAGATCAAAGAACGATGGCGGACGACGACGAGCGACGCAGAACGTTCGAAGCACGGCTCGCGCAGCTAAAGCAGACGATGGAAGCGGGCCTGGTGGGGCGCGCACGCACGTTGCGCGAAGCCGCTGAGCGACTGCTCGCCGGCGATGAAACCGCGCGCCGCGTACTGAAGACCGAGGGCCACAAGCTTCGCGGCATCGCCGGGAGCTACGGCCACGACCACCTAACAGACCTCGCCACCGAGCTGGAAAAGCGCGCCAGCCTATCGCCGCCGCCGATGCTGAGCCAACTGGCGACGACGCTGGCGGAGGCCGCGGAAGACGTAGGGCATCGTAGCAGCACAGTACCCAATGAAGCCAAAGCGAATACACCGGCCGGTCCACCGGCGGGCGCGCGGGCAAGCGGTCAACCCAGCCCGCAGCTGAAAGCTCCGAGCACGCTGCGCGACGAATCGCAACCACCGAGCCGCAAGCGCGGTGCGAGCGTGCAACCGGCCGTGCGAAGTGCAACGGGCGGTGCGTTGCGCGTGCTCGCGATGGACGACGACCCGACCACGCTGCGCCTTTTGCGCCTCACGCTCAAAGACATCGGTGGTTTCGAGGCCGTGATCGTCACCTCAGCGCACGAGGCGCTCGCGGAGATGGCCAAGCGCGAATTCGACGTCGTGGTGTCGGACGCGATGATGCCGGACATGAACGGCAAGGAATTCTGCAAGTCCGCGCGCGCGCTCGGCGACTGGGCCGCACACGTCCCGATCGTGATATTGTCAGCTGCAACCCACGACGAGCTGGGCTGGCGCGAGGATCTCTCGGGCCCGACGGAGTGGCTGCGTAAGCCCTTCATGCCGTCGACGCTGGTGCGCGACATCGCGCGGATCGCAGAAGTGCACCGCAAAAAAACCGGGCCCTGAACCGCGCCGCGCCGCGCGCGGTTCGATACAGAGCCGCGCCGCGCTCAGCCACCAACTAGGTAGTGCATCGCCACGTCGAGCGTCGCGAGCAGCACACAGAACATGGTCGCAGCGACGAGCAGCACCGTGTAGCCGTGACGGGGCCAGTCCTGCACGCGCCCGTAGACGAACGGCGCAGCGAGGCTGAGCGCGCAGGTCGAAAGGAACCCGACGCTCGGCACGTGAGATGCCACCTGCCCGTGCAGCAGGTGATACACGCCAAAGCCCAACCAGAGCAACGCGAGCGCGCCGGAAAACACGCGCGCCACGCGACTTGGAGAATGCTCTTGCATGTCCGGGATGAAACGCCCGGGCATCCAAGAACATTCACGGGTAGGTGCAGGCCATGGCCGAGAGCGGCGCGGCCAGCTGAAACAACGTCTTCGCATCCTCGCGCGCCACGCATGCGAAGTCGACGTCGAGCACGCCACAGCGACCGTCCATGCGGCAGCAGCCGGCGAGCATGGCCGTGCGCAGCGTGCTCGTGATCATCTCCGACGGGCAGGCCGAAGTGGTCTTCGAGACGGCTTCATCTTCGAAGCACGTGCTGCGGCCCGGCGCGCGCTGACCGCACAGATGATCGCTCGTACAGCACGAGCTTCCGCTCGGCGGTGTCTTCGCGCGCGGCTTTGCGCAGGCGGTGTTGGCACAGTCGCAGCCTTCGTCGACCTTTCCGTCGCAGTCGTCGTCGAGGCCGTTGTCGCAGCTGTCGCGTGTACTGCAGCAGGTGATCGTGCCGAGATCGACGCAGCTGTCCTCGCCACAGGTTCCGGCCGCGTCTTGCGTGGCGATCGAAACGGGTGCGCCACAGTCCAGATCGTTCGCGGTGAACATGATCTGCGCCGGTGCCAGCGCATCGATGCAGAAGGACTCGCCCGTGCGCAGGCGATGCAGCGGGTTGGTGGCGTCGAACGAGGCCGCGACGTCAGTTGGCACGGCCGTGCGCGCGATCGTTCCGCGCAGGCACGCCGCTTGCGCGACCAGGCCATGCGCGCGGCCGAGATCGGCGCAGGAGACGGAGCCGCATGCAAGCACGGTGTCCGGCGCCATCGACGGTGATGGCGCGAGCACTTCGACGAGCCCGGCAGCGGTTCGCCCAAACGCGCGATAGTGGAAGCTCTGAGCGAGCGTGACGGCTAGACACGCATGACCTGCGGCGTCGGCTTGCAGCTGCATCGCTTCGCGCTCGTTCGCGAACACCAGCGCCGCTTGGGGAATCGGAGCATCTGCCGAATCGGTCACGATGATCTTCGCGCAGCTCGCGTCCGCGAGCGGCTCGGCAGCCGCGTAGATGCCGAAGGTCGAGATGCTGATCGTCACCGCTTGCTGCTTGGCGTCGTAGGCGACGCTGGCGTGCTCGCGGAACACTCCGGCGCTCTCGTCGAAGCGGTAGACGGCGACGTTCTTCTGCAGATCGCGGGGCTTGTTCACTGCGAACGTGAGATTGGCCGGCTTCACGAGCATCAGCTCTGCGGTGGGTTGTCGCACGTGCAGCTCGACCATGCCGAGGCGCGCGAAGCGCTCGCGCGCGCCGTTCTTCTCGACGAGCATGTCGGAAGGCGCGACGTCGCTGCCTAGCGTGGCGCTGTCCATCACCGCCTTGCCGACGACGTCTGTGCCGTAGACGGTTTGCAGCGTACCCGGTGTCAGCGAAAGCGTGCCCTCACCGGCCGTGGCTCCGAGCGACACGCTCTGACGCACGGTCGGAGCTGCGATGGGCGCGCGCGTGAGCGGTGTCAGCTGCAGGATCACGTTGGTCGTCTCGCCCGCGCGGACCGGAACCGAGGCGTGCCCGAGGCTGTAGCCGGTGACGCGTGCGAAGACGTTGGCGTGCGCCCCGGCGAGCGCGTCGTCGAGAAAGAAGAAGCCCGAGTCGCCCGGTGTCGTCGAGCGACCGCCGGCGTTCACTCGTACACCAGCTAGATCCTGCAACGCGACGCCGTACACGACGCCACGGACTTTGCCGCGCGGCGCGTCGGCGCTCGGCAGCGAGGCGTCCGTTCCGGTGCTCGCGTCGGTGCCACGTTCCGCAACGGACGCGTCCGGCAACGTGCCGGCATCGCGGCCGGCATCGGGTGTCGCGTGCGTAGGTCCACCGCTGCGCAGGCCAGAGCACGCCGCCAACAGCAGCAGCTGCACACAAAGAGACAGCCTCGCGATTCGCGCGCGCATCATTCGACCGGAACCGTCACGTTCTCGATCACCAGATCGATGGGCGGACCAAAGTCCGCGGCGCAGATCGATTGAATCAACGAGTCGGCCCCGAAGCTCTTGGCCAACTCTATGAAACGCCGCGCGGGCGCTGCACGACCGAGCTTGCTCTTGCACGCGGGCGCGAGGTCCGTGTCGTCGGTGGGATCGAGCTTCTGCGCCATGCGCGAGTCTTTCAAGACCTCGTCGTAGTAGGCGTCGCGCGCGTGCGCATCGTGAAAGTCGATCTGCGCGCGCGCCTTGTCGTCGACCAGATCCACCGGCACGCCGACGATCCCGGCAAACACCACGCGCGCCGAGCCGAGCGCGCGATACCCGTACACGTAGCGCTCCAGCGGCTGCAGGCGATCTTTGTAGTCGAAGCAGCGCAGGTTCACGGGACGATCGGCCAGGGGATCGTTCGGGTCGTTGGTGGCCCGCGCGTGGAAGATGCTGCGGTCGTACGACGAGCAGTCGTCTTCGTCCGCGACCACCACGATCGCGAGCGTCGCGGCACCCTGCACGTTGGCGCGCAGAAAGCCTGCGTTGTCCGTGTCGCCGCGACCGAGCGTGGGCGGGCCGTTGCCCACGCCGACGAACTCGATGCTCGGATCGCTCGAGGGCCAGAGTGCCTTCAGCGCCGACTCCAGGTGATGCTCGTAGCCGCAGCCGTTCGTGCCGAGCGCGGCGATGCAGGAGAAGTCTTGCGCGAGCGCGCTCAGCTTGGGCGTGCCGCTCTCATACTGCAGAAAGGTCGGATAGCTCTTCTTGCAGGTGAGCGCGGGATCGGCCGCGGGATTGGCCTCGTGACGAAAGCGACCGTCGTCGCCGAGCGGCGTGCACAGCTCGGCGCTCGCGCCCATGTCGGACGAGACCACCGCCAGGTGCAGATCCGTGATCGCCTGATGATCGACCTTGCCGTCGCCATCGTGATCGCCCGTCACGAGCTTCTCGATCATGCGCGGGAACTGGCGACGCAGCGCGACTTGCTCCTCGGCCATCGAGCTCGAGTTGTCGACGACGAAGAGCAAGTCGAGCTTGCCGGCGCGAATCGGCGGTGTGCCGCCGCACCCGGCTTCGGGACCGCACACGACGGTCGCGCCATCCGAGTTCGCGAAGCCGCCCTCGGGCACGCGCTCGGGCATGCCCGCGTCGATCGCCTTCGGCGCCAGCACGAGCGGATCGCCCTGCTTACCGCTGGTGCACGCAGCGAGCACAAGCGCGCTCGCTAGAAGCACACGCAACGACAGCTTCCACATCGCCAGCATTGTCCGTTGCCTCCGTGCCCAGCGCAACGGTACGACATCACCCCGCAGCCAGCGGAGAGCCGCAGGCTGCTCCGCGACTTGATAGCCACTAGAGAGCCGCAGGCTGCTCCGCGCGATTCAGATGCGATCGAACGGTACCACTTCGACGCTGCGGATCCCCGGCAACTTCGCCAGCTCGGAGCGCAAATCCTTGGCGGTGGCCACGACCACGATCGCCAAGTCGTCGGACGAGAGCCGCTTCTTCAGCGCGGCGTTCGCGCTCTGCACGTTCACGCCGTGCACGCGCGCAGTGAACCCGGAGTGGTAGTCCTCCGGCAAACCGAACACTTCCGTCTCGATCCGCTGATCGAGGCGCTTCTGAGCCGTGTCCACCTCGAACGCGTGGCTCTTCTCGAGGAAGCTCTTGGCGACGCGCAGCTCGGACGGCTTCACGCCGCCCTTGATCCACTCTTCCATCAAGCGCAGCTCGAGCTCGGCGCACTCGAACGCTTGCTTCGAGCTGGGGAACGTCCACATCGACCACAGCTCGCGCTGACGATCGTGACCCAAGCTGCTGCTGGCGCCGTACGACATGCCGCGCTTGCTGCGCACCTCGTGCGTCAGCCGTGCGGTGAACAAACCTCCGAACACGACGTTGGCGACCGTGAGCGGCACGTGATCGGGATCGTCGAGGTGCGTCCCGAGCGTGCCCATCAAGATCTGCGTCTGCGTGCGCTCGGGCTTGTCGACGATCAACAGGCGCCGGCCCTTTTCCAGCTTGGGCACCGGCACGGACTCCGTCGGAGCCTTGCCGCGCGCCAGCGTGAGATGACGATCGACCAGCGCGCGTGCGCGCAGCGGCGTGATCGCACCCGCAAAGCCGATCACGGCGTTCTCGCTGACGAAGTGCTTGTCGTAGTGGCGTAACACGTGCGCGCGCGTGATCGCCTTGACGCTGCGCGAGTTGCCGACGATCGGCCGTGCATACGGATGCTCGCCGAACGCGAATGCACGAAAGTGCCGCGCCGCCAGGGATCGGTCGTCGTCGCAGGCCGCAGCCAGCTCGGCCAGGGTCTCGCGCTTCACGCGCGACAGATCCGCGACGCGAAAAGCGGGCGAACGAATCAGCTCGCCGATCAGCGCCACGAACTTCTCCAGGTTGTGCGCCACGACCACACCGCCGATGTGCACGTAGCTCGACGAACAGCCGACACCGAGGTGCGCGCCCATCGCGTCGATGCGCTCTTCGATCTGCGTCGCGCTCAGCTTGCGCGTGCCCATGCGCAGAAGACGCGTGCACATGCGCACGACGCCCGACAACCCGCGCGGATCGTGCACGGAGCCGGTCTTGAGCGACACGCTGACGTGCACCAGCGGCAGCGAGTGCTCCTCTTCGCAGAGCACGACCGTGCCCAGGTCCGTGACGAAGCGTGCGACGGCGGCGCGTTCCGTCACGCGCGCGCCTCTTCGCTATCAGAGCTTGCGTCAAGGGATACCCCTTCGCTCGGCAGCACGCTGATGCGTGTGCGACGCCCGGTGCGCAGGTAGCGCTTGGCCACGCGCTGAATGTCTTTCGGCGTGACCGCACGCAGCGCAGCCAGCCGCGAGAACAAGATGCCCGCGTCGCCCGCGACTACTTCGAAGAAACCCAGCTGCTCGGCTTTGCCGCCGGCGGTCTCGAGCCCTTGGAGAAAACCAAGCTCGGCGCGGTTTTTCACCTTCGAGAGCTCGCGCACGCTCACGGGCTCTGTACGCATACGTGAAAGCTCCTGGTCGACGATGCGCAAGACGGGCGGCAGCACGCCACCGGGACGCAGCGAAAACCAGAGCTCGTAGAGGCCAGGATCGGAGAACGGGGCGATCGACCCGTGTAGATCGGTGATCAGCTCTTCATCGCGCAGCAAACGCGAATACAGGCGCGAGCTGCGGCCGCCCAACAGGATGTCGTTGGCGAGCGCGAGCGCGACGTAGTCCGGGTCGCGGAACGACGGCGCACGGTAGCCAAGCGCGAGCTTGGGCGCAGGCGTGGGTCGCGTCAGCAGGCACGCACGCTCCTTGCTCTGCTCCGGCTCGGCAGCCGCTCGCAGCGGCGGAATCTTCGAGGCCTTGATCGAGCCGTACTCGTGCTGCACCACGCGCAGGACAGCTTCTTCTTCGACGTCGCCGACTACGATCAGCGTCGCGTTGTTCGGCGCGTAGTACGTCTTGTAGAAGCGCCGGCAATCCGCCGTGTTGAAGTTCTCGATGTCCCTCATGAAGCCGATCGTCGGCCAGCCGTACGGATGACGCGTGAACGCCGTCGCGTAGAGCAGCTCGCTGACTTCGCCTTCGAGATCGTCGTCCACGCGGTAGCGCCGCTCGTTCGCGACCACTTCTTTTTCCGACACCACCTGGCGATCGCGTAACACCAGATGCCGCATGCGATCGGCTTCGAGCTTGGCGATCATCGGCAGCTCGCTCGCAGGCAGCTCCGAGTGGTAGTGCGTCCAGTCGGTCCAGGTGGCCGCGTTGGTCTCGCCGCCCGCGCTCTCGATCATGCGGTCGAGCACGCCTTTGCGCATGTGCTTGGTCTCGTTGAACATCAAGTGTTCGAACAAGTGCGCAAGGCCGGTCTTACCGGGCTTTTCGTGCTTGCTGCCCACGCCGTACCAGGTGTGGAAGCTGAGCACCGGCGCCGAGTGGTCCGGCAGGACCAGCATCGTCAGGCCGTTGCCGAACGCGTAGCGACCTACCGTGTGCCCTTCGCCGAACGGCAGCTCGCCGAGCAAGCGCAGCTTCGACGACGGCGCGCTGTTCTTGCGTCGCGCAGCGTTCAACCGAGCGACGAGCTCTTCACGTGGCGTGCGGGTTTTACGGGTCACGAAGTGCCCGCAGCGTGATCTGCCCCCAAGGGGGAGTCAAGCATCGTTGCAGGCGGGGCCCAAGTAGTGATAACCGCCTGCGCATGACCGAAGTCCGCGTACGTTTTGCGCCTTCACCGACGGGGTATTTGCACATCGGTGGAGCACGCACGGCCCTGTACAACTGGCTCTGGGCGCGAAAGCTCGGCGGCAAGCTCATCCTGCGCATCGAGGACACCGACCGCGAGCGCAGCACCGAGCAGAGCGTACGCGCGATCTTCGACTCGCTGACCTGGCTCGGCCTGGACTGGGACGAAGGTCCGGTAGAATCGAGCGCCGGCGGCTGCGCATCGCGAGGCAAGAGCGGTCCCTACTTCCAGACCGAACGCCTGCCCGTCTACAACGACTACGTCGCGCGCTTGATCGGCAAGGGCGCCGCGTACCGCTGCTACTGCACCAAGGAAGACCTCGATCGCGCGCGCGCCGAGCACAAGCAGAAGACCGGCAACGAGCAGGGCTTTCGCTACCCCGGCACGTGCCGCGAGCGCACCGACCAGCCGGATCTCAAGCACGTCATTCGCTTGAAGGTGCCACGCAGCGGTGCAACCTCGTGGGTCGATCGGATCAAAGGCCGGATCGAGATGCAGAACGAGAGCCTGCAGGACGCCGTGCTCATGCGCGGTGACGGCATCCCGCTCTACAACTTGGGCGCCGCCGTCGACGACATCACCATGGGCATCACGCTCGTGGCGCGCGGCGACGATCACGTGATCAACACGCCGCAGCAGATCCTGATCTACCAAGCGCTCGGCGTGCCCCTGCCCGACTTCGCACACCTGCCGATGATCCTCGCGCCGAGCGGCGAGAAGCTGAGCAAGCGCCACGCCGCGGTGTCCGTGATGGACTACAAAGAGCAGGGCTACCTGCCCGACGGCGTGCTCAACTATCTCGCGCGCCTCGGCTGGTCGCACGGCGATCAGGAGATCTTCACGCGCGCCGAGCTGATCGAGAAGTTCAACTGGGAGCACGTGGGCGAGACCGGCGCGCGCTTCGACATCAAGAAGTTCCAGTACGTGCAAGCGAACCAGCTGCGCATGCTGCCGCCCGAGACGCTCGCGTCCGAGGTGGCGCCGTTCCTTCTGAAGCGCGGGCTCACGGTCGCCGGCAGCGACCCGCAGCTGATAGCTGCAGCGCCGCTCGTCGCCCCGCGGGCCACCACCTTCATCGATGCCGCTGACGCGCTCGACTACTTCTTCCGCGAGCCCCCCGTATTCGACGAGAAGGCAAAGGCGAAGCTGCTCACCGCCGAGGCGCGTGTGCAGCTAACCGATCTGGCGACCGTGATCGAGAACGTGACACCGTTTGCGCGCGAGGCGCTCGAGGCGGCGGTGAAGGCCTGGCTGGAGGCGAAAGGCCTCGAGCTGAAGACCGTCGCCCAGCCGGCTCGCGTAGCCTTGACGGGCCGCGCGGCCAGCCCGGGCCTGTTCGAAGTGATGGAAGTGCTGGGCCGCGAGCGCAGCCTGCGCAGGCTGCGGGCCTAGCAGGCAGGTACCCCTGGCAGGGCGCGACGACCGTGCGTACGTGTGGGGCTCGGACGACGAGAGCACCCATGCGCATCTTGGCAGTTCTTCTGCTCGTGACTGCGAGCGCCTGCGCCCGGACCGGGGCAGAAACTGTTTCAGCTGCCATGCCTGCCGACCCCGCGCTGGCCTCCGAGCTCGCGCTGCTGCGCAGCTCGCGCGTGCTCTTTTCGCACCAGTCCGTGGGGCACAACCTGCTGACCGGTCTGCAGCGCCTCGCGCGCGAACACGGTGGTGTCGCGATCCCGCTGCTCTCGATCGATGACGCCGATCGAAGCACAGCGCCCGGCATCATCGACCTCTCGGGCGGTCAAAATGGCGCGCCCGCGAGCAAGCTCGTGTTCTTCGCCGACACGCTGCATGCGCACCCCGATGCCAAGCCGGCGCTCGCATTCTTGAAGCTGTGCTTCGTCGACTTCGACCCGAACACCGACGTCGGCGCGCTCTTCGCCGAGTACCAGCCGACGCTGTCGGCCCTGAAGCGCGAGCATCCCGAGATCACCTTCGCGCACGTGACTACTCCGCTCACACGCAGGCCTTCCGATCTGCGATCACGGGTGCTGCGCGTACTCGGTCGACAAGTCTGGGAAGACGCGGCGAACGTGAAGCGCTGCCAGTGGAACGAGCGCCTGCTGCGCAGCTTCTCCAGCGACCCGATCTTCGATCTGGCACGGGTCGAGTCGACGCGACCGGACGGATCGCGCGAGAGCTTCAGCACGGCGACGGGCGGCACGTATTACAGCTTGGTCCCGGCGTACACCGACGACGGCGGGCACTTGAACGAGCTCGGTCAGAACGTCGCCGCACGCGAGCTGGTCCGCTTCGTGGCCGCGGCGCTGCGGGCACGGGGATCCGTTGGCACGCTCTGACACACCGTTGCAGGCCGTTCCACGTCTGTAACCCGGTCACGTTCCCGACGACCGAAGAAGGCACCTCGGTGATCGTTGCAGATGACAAGGTGTACTTCAGCTACCAGACGCCCGTGGTGGTGAACAAGGACCCGCGTCCGTTTGTGAAGCACTACTTTCACGCGATCGACGTGAGCGACCCCGCTGCGCCGAAAGCCGCCACCGGGGTCAACGTACCCGGCGACGTGATCGCCGCGGACAGCGACACGATCTACACGCGCGATCTGGTCTGGGACGACACGCAGACCGAGACCATGGTCGCGCGCTTGACCATGGCGAGCGGGCTCGCGCACCTCAAGGCGCAGCACCTGTTCGAGAAGCGCGTGGTCAACGCGCTGCAGCTGGACGGCGCGGGCCACATCTTGGTCAGCCACGACGGCATCTGGAACTACTACAGCGGCAACTCGTCGCAGAGCCCGGTCAACAAGCTGACCCTGCTCGACCAAAC
The DNA here is from genome assembly GCA_017881055.1 of Sandaracinaceae bacterium. Taxonomy (GTDB): domain Bacteria; phylum Myxococcota_A; class Polyangia; order Polyangiales; family JAFGIB01; genus JADGRF01. The sequence continues at coordinate 4,436 of JADGRF010000181.1, read as the reverse complement.
CACCTTGAGCTCGGCCGGCGAGACCGAGATCGACTCGTGGGCCACGTTCATGACCGCCAAGGCCGGTCGCGCTGTGTTCTCGGTCTCGGGCGGCGTGCTGATCGTGAACACCGAGGACGCGAGCAACCCGCACGCGCAGGCGTACTTCCCGACCACCGGCTACGGGTCCACGATGCTGCTCGACGGCAGCGACTTGATCTTCGCCGCGGGCCCGTACGGCATCTACCGGTTCGGTTCCAACACGTACAACCTGCTGGCGAAGTAGCTCGGCCACTCGGGGCGGCGACGCGCGCCGAATGAAAAACAAGTAAATTCAATCACTTACACATTCTCTACCCCTACCCTCGGGTACTCTTCACTACAAGTATTTACATTTTGGTGACAATTCGATGGCGCGCCTTTGCTTAGGTTTCGCCAGCGTCGGGCGTATCCCTCCCCGACCGCTGCCGAGGTCCTGTGCACGTGTCCATGGATGTCTTCGTAATTGCTCTGTACTTGCTCGTGCTCTCGATTCTGGGTCTCTACGGGTTCCACCGCAGCCACTTGCTCTTCCTCTACTGGAAGCACCGCAAGGACGCGCCCGTGCCGCCGAAGCTCTGGGATGAGCTGCCGTGCGTGACGGTGCAGCTGCCGATGTTCAACGAGATGTACGTGGCCGAGCGGCTGCTGGAGGGCATCGCCAACATCGACTACCCGAAGGACAAGCTCGAGATTCAAGTGCTCGACGACTCCACGGACGAGACGATCGAGATCGCCAGCCGCAAGGCCGACGAGCTGCGCGCGCGCGGCTTCGACGTCAGCTACCGGCACCGCGAGAACCGCAACGGCTACAAAGCCGGCGCGCTCGAAGAAGGCCTGCGCGACGCCAAGGGCGACTTCGTGCTGGTGTTCGACGCCGACTTCGTGCCGACGCCCAGCATCATCAAGGATCTGGTCCACCACTTCACCAACCCGAAGGTCGGCATGGTGCAGGCGCGCTGGGGGCATCTCAACCGCGACTACTCCGTGCTCACGCGCGTGCAGTCGATGATGCTCGACGGTCACTTCGTGATCGAGCACATCGCGCGCAACCGCTCGGGCCGCTTCTTCAATTTCAACGGAACTGCCGGCATTTGGCGCAGGTCCACGATCATCGATGCGGGCGGCTGGCAGCACGACACGCTGACCGAGGACATGGACCTGTCGTTCCGCGCGCAGCTGCGCGGCTGGGAATTCGTGTATGTACCGACGGCGATCGCCCCGGCCGAGATCCCCTGCGAGATGAACTCGTTCAAGGGTCAGCAGTTCCGCTGGGCCAAGGGCTCCGCGCAGACCACGCGCAAGCTGATCGGCGTGGTGCTGAAGGCGAACATCCCGCTCAAGGTCAAGATTGAGTGCTTGTTCCACCTGACGAACAACTTCGCCTACCTGTTCCTGGTCATGCTGGCCATGCTCCAGCTGCCGAACATGCTGATGCGTCAGCGCATCAATAACCCGGCGCTGTTGCTCTTGGACGTGCCGCTGTTCGCCAGCACGTGCCTGTCTATCATCGTGTTCTACTTGACCACGCACCGCGCGCTGTACGGCAACCTGTCGGACGCCGTGAAGCGCTTGCCGCTGATGATGGCGCTGTCGATCGGCCTGTCGATCAACAACGCGCGCGCCGTGCTCGAAGGCCTGTTCGGCATGCAGTCCGAGTTCGTGCGCACGCCCAAGCACGGCATCAAGCTGAGCACCGAAGGCTGGGTCCAGAAGAAGTACAAAGCCGGCACCGCCATCGGCACCTACATCGAGCTGGCCTTCGGCGTGTACTTCGCCATCACGATCGCCATGGCCGTAATCACCGGCTCCTGGATCAACATCCCGTTCCTCGTGCTGTTCCTGGTCGGCTTTTCGTACGTGGGCGCACTGTCGCTCCGCCAAATGCGCTGACCCATCCGAGCCGGTAAGCTGCCACCCCACACGTACTCACGCGCAGCGATCCCAAGAAGCGAGACCGGCGAAGCCGCTCCTGAAAGCGGATCCGCAGTTCCCTTTTAGGTATCCTGTACCGCATGGGGCTACGTGTGCTGGTCGTCGAAGACAACCCGGATACGCGCCGGTTTGTTACGCAGGTCCTGCGGTCCGGGGGTTACCAGGTCGACGATGCGGAAGATGGGGCGGCGGCGCTGGTCGCGGTGGCGAGCTATCGCTACGACTTGATCGTCACCGACATCGAGATGCCGCGTATGGACGGTGTGGTGGCGGCTCGCGCTGTTCGTCAGCTGGAACGGGAACACCATCGGGAGCCCACGCCGATCATCGCGCTCACTGCGCAGGACAACCCGGCGACGCGGGCGCGCTCGATCGAGGCGGGCATGAACGCGTTTCTGGCGAAGCCCATTCGCAGCAAGGAGCTACTGGAGGCCGTGCACGGCTGGGTGGACGATCGCTTCACCGTGCTCGTGGTCGACGACGACGAGCCGAGTCGCAAGCTGGTGGCGAGCTGGCTCGACGACATTCCCGACACGCGGGCGGTCGAGGCGGCACGGGCGGGCGCCGCGCTCGCGTCCGTGCGTACGCAGCGAGTGGATCTGGTGCTGCTCGACATGACGATGCCGGGCATCGACGGCTATGCGGCCGCGCGGCTGTTTCGTGCGTTGCCCGACGGCAAGACGCTGCCGATCGTCGCCGTCACCGCACACGCGGGAGAAAAGGAGCGCCAGCGTTGTCTGAATGCGGGCTGCACCGATTATGCGGCGAAGCCGCTCACCAAAGCCACGCTGCATACACTGATCGAAGCCAATCGAGAAAAAGCGCTGGCAGCTGCGGCCGACGTCGCGCGCGCCGCAGCGCCGAAGCGCGCCGCCTCCGCGCCAACGCCCGTCCATGCCGCAGCGCCGCCCGCTCACGACGACGATGCGCTCGACGACGCCGCCGAAGCTCTCTTGCCGGCGTTCCTCGACAACCGCGCGAAGGACCTGGCGTTGCTGCAGGCGGCGCTCGAAAACCGCGGCTTCGGGGAGATCACGCGCATCGGGCACAACCTACGTGGCTCCGGCGGCAGCTACGGGTTTCCGAAACTGACCGAGATCGGCGGCCAGCTCGAGGACGCAGGCAAGGTCAGCGACGCGCAGACGATCGCGCGCGCGATCCTGCGCCTGCGCAACGAGCTGGACGGAATCGTGGCGGCGCGTGCGGCAAAGAACGCGCACGCCTAACGCTCACCTAGCGCTCACCTAACGTCGCCGCGCTCACTGCGATCAAAGGAATTCGCAGAGGTACGCGCTCGGACCTTCGGCCTTCACGTCGAACCCGCTCTTCGCAGCCACTTCGAACGCGGTGCCGGCCGGATAGCTGCGCCACTCGCTCTTGCCTGCGAGCCGAATCAAGAGCTCGCCGCTGGTCACGGTCATGCGCTCGGCGGCGTCGGTGTTGAAGTGGAACTCGCCAACGTCGATCACGCCCGCGGTCAGCTTGCGACCGTTGCGCTCGAAGCCGACGCTCTGCACTTTGCCTTCGAAGTAACTGTTGTGCTTCAACATGGCGCGGGACTTTACGTCAGCGCGTAGCAAAGTCCAGCGCGATGCCCAGGCCCACGAACAGGTAGCCCTCGACGGTGTTGCGCGCAGGCAGCGCACCGAGCTCGATGCTGTAGGCGAAGCCGACGCCGGGTGCCTTTTGCAAGAGCGCGTCGATCGAGCCTTCCATGCCTACGCGCGCGCCGAGCGGGAAGATGCCGGGGTGGCCGGTGTCGGGCACGCTGAAGAGCGGTCGCTCCTTCACGAGCGAGGGCAGCGTGGCGAGCGCGTCTAAGTAGAAGCGGCGGTAGCCAAGCTCGCGCTTGCCGGTGACCGAGGCGGGCAGGTTCCAGTGCGTGCCCCAGCCGTAGCCTAGATGTGCGAGCGGGAGCGAGCTGTCGAGGTAGATGGCGGTGGGGTCGGCGTCGCGTGCGGGCTCGATCGTGCGCACGTAGGAAAAGCCGACGCGCAGCGAGTGCACGCTGTACATGAGCGCGACGCCGTCGTCGGCGTGATCGCCGCCGCCCATCGGGGGACCGCCCAAGCGCGTGCTGAGTGGCGTATCGAGATCCGTGTCGGCGCCGCGCGAGCCGGGGCCACTGATCGCCGGCGGATCCGCAGGATAGACTGTGCCCAGCAGCGCTTCCTCGTCGAGCGATTCGCTGAAATGGATCGCGAGGTTGAAGCCGAGCGCATAGCCGTGGTGCGCGCCCTCGCCCGTCACGTTCCAGAGTGGCACGCGCAGAAAAGCCCCGGCATCGAGCCGGCGCACGATGCGGTATTCGGCGCGCATCGCGGAACCGAAGTAGCTCTGGCTCGCGCCCGCTTGGAAGGCCACGGGGTAAAGGCCGATGCGTAGATCGTAGGCGAGCGGATCGCCGGGGCGATCCTCAGCGTGCGCGGCCGCGGCGTGAGCAAGCATGAAGACGCAGGCGAGCGCGAGGGCGAGTGCCGACG